>DAVZIV010000129.1:0-4800 GCA_052273125.1 Candidatus Merdousia sp.
TTATGATATTTATTGACAAAGCGGGGGAGATATTTCGCGGACGCGAAATCCCCTGCGCCGGAAGAAAAAAATCAGAAGGAGTAGCCGAAGGAGAATGAGGAGAAAATGTTTTTGTTCGGGCCGATGTCGTAGGCTTGGAGATTTTTGACGCCGTCGCTGGTGTTGTA
This sequence comes from Candidatus Merdousia sp., assembly GCA_052273125.1. Taxonomy (GTDB): domain Bacteria; phylum Verrucomicrobiota; class Verrucomicrobiia; order Opitutales; family Intestinicryptomonadaceae; genus Merdousia. The sequence continues at coordinate 168 of DAVZIV010000129.1, forward strand.
CGCATAGCCGACAGACGCGCGGGCGTAGAAATTCTTTGCAAATTTGTATTCGGCATAGCAGGCAAAATTGCAGTACCAGTAGGATTCCGTCGCACTGATGGCGTCGCCGTAGTAGAAGTTGTCGGAGTGGACAAACGCGCCGAAAATTTGCGCGCCGACGGTCAGACCCTTGAGGGCTTTTTCAAATTCGTATTTGGGGTTTATGCCCGCGCGGAATTCGCTTGTACAGAAGCCGAAATCGTAAATGTAGGCGGCAAAGGGCTGGATTTCTGGAATGTTGCCGATGAAACCGAAGTAGAAGTTGCCGCTGTCGGCATTGCCGCCGCCGAGCGTCGCAGGGCGGAAGTCCCCGTAGACGGGCATATCGGTAAAGATGAAATTGCCACCGATGTCTATGTGGAAATATTCGGTCAGGTTGTACTTCCAGCCTTGGCAAAGTTCCAGCTTGGAGGCGTAGTTGCCCGTGGTGGAATACGTGTAGATTACTTGCGTGTAGCTTTCGCCGCTGAAAAGCCCGCGGCGGTCTTCTATGGTGAAAACTGCCGCGTGGTGGGCGGTCTGTTTGCCCGCGAGCACGGGGTTGAAATCATAGCGGGCTTCGAGCGTAGTCAGGCTGGGGGAGTTCGCGCCGAAAGCCTCCGCCCAAGAGAAAGATTCCAGACAGTCCGCGGCGGATTCGTTTACCGACAACGCATTGTCGCCCTTGTGGGGCTTGATTCCGTATTTGGCGAGGTTGCCGTCAAAGGCAAAAGTTTGGATTGAGCAGAGGCAAAAGAGCGCAATTAGTATTTTTTTCATAGCGGCGGATTGTCCCTTTTTACGGGGCGCACTGCAAGCGTATTTTTTGCATTCGGGCAGTTAATGCTTGCAAAGGTTTCGGCAAAATCGGATTATCAAGGCGTATAGTTATGGCGCATTTTTCAGGCATAGATACGGCGGTTTTGGTTCTTTATTTCGCGTTGACGATGGGCTTCGGTTTTGCGTCGGCGTCGAAAAGCTCGACGGTGGAGGGGTTTACGGCGGCGCGGCGCTCGGTATCGGGGTGGTTGACTGGGCTTTCCATTTTGGGCTCGTTCGTCAGCAGCATAAGCTTTTTGGGCTACACGGGCAAGGCGTACGCGGGCAACTGGAACGCGTATGTCTGGTGTTTTTCAATGCCCATTGCAACGGCGTTTGCGGCAAAGTACTTTGTGCCGTTTTACAGGAGGCTCGGCAGTGTTTCGGCGTACGAAAATCTCGAGCGGCATTTCGGCTTGTGGGCGCGGATATACGCCGACATCTGCTATCTGCTCACGCAGATAGCGCGCGTGGCGTCGGTAGCGTACCTGATGGCGCTGCCGATGAGCGTTCTGCTGGGCTGGAATATTTACGCGGTTATTCTTTTTACTGGCGCGGCGGTTGTTGTCTACTCTTTTGTCGGCGGAATTATCGCCGTGATATGGACGGAGGCGGTGCAGACGCTCGTGCTTCTCGTGGGCGCGTTCGCTTGCGCGGTCATACTTACATTTTCCGTCCCAGACGGTTTTTCGGGCATAGTTTCGGGCGCGTCGGCAAACGGAAAATTTTCGCTGGGCAGCTTCGACATTTTCGATTTTGCCTCTTCTACGTTCTTCGTAGTGCTCGTAAACGGGATTTTCATCAATCTGCAGAATTTCGGCATAGACCAAAACTACGTGCAGCGCTATATCACCGCCAAGAGCGACGCCGAGGCGGTCAAGGGGCTTTGGATAAACGGGCTTGTCTATATTCCGCTTTCCGCAGTTTTCTTCTACATAGGAACTGCGCTTTTTTGCTACTACGGTGCGTTTCCCGAGCTTCTGCCCGCCGAGTACGCTCAGGGTCGTCCCGACTACGTTTTTGCGTATTTTATGGTGAGCGAACTGCCAACGGGGTTTAAGGGGCTGCTGATAGCGGCAGTGTTCGCCGCGGCAATGAGCACAATTTCCGGAAGCCTGAACTCGTCGGCTACAATTCTGCTAACCGACGTCTTCCGCAGATTTTCAAAAGTCTCGGGGCACGGGCGCGAGATGGCAGTTTTGAAAATTTCCACGGTGGCTGTCGGCGCGGCGGGAATACTCATCGCCCTTGCGCTTGCCCACGCGAAGCCCGCAAATGCGCTCGACGTCTGGTGGACGCTTTCGGGAATTTTCAGCGGCGGAATGCTGGGGCTTTTCTTTATGACGTTTTCGCCGCGCTTCACGCCGAAAATCGCGGCGGTTTCGGTGGGAGTCGGCATTTTCTGCATTGCCCTTGCCACTTTTTGCGACGGCAAAATGCTTCCGCTTGAAATTCCCGTACACAAGTTTATGATTCCCGCAATCGGCACGTGCACGATTTGGACGGCGGGATTTCTGCTATCGGCTGTATTCGGGCGCAAAAAATAGCGTTTTGCTTGTTGACGCGCCCCTTTCGTTTTTTTACATTCCATCAAACATCTTTTAGGAGAACGTATATTATGAAGAAAAAATTTTTTGCAGCCGCGGCGCTTTCGTGCGCGTCGGCGTTGTTTGCGGCGGAATTCGTCAACGAGCCCGTCGTCGACCTGAAAAAGCGCGATGTCTTCAACATTCCGCCCGCCGCAAGCGTGCATTTTGACGGGGTTCTTGGCGCGAGCCTCGATTCCGCCGCAAAAGTCCTTCCCGCGCGCGACATCAATATGCTTGTATGGCCCTTCAAGGCGCGTACCGAAACGCGCATGTGGAAGAGCGAGTTTTGGGGCAAATGGTACACTTCCGCCGTCTGGGCGTACCGCTACAATCCGTCGAAGGAAATGGGCGGCGTTTTGGACGAAGCCTGCGCGCGCCTGATTCAAACTCAGGATTCAAAGGGCGCAATCAAAACCGTGCAGGACGCCTACGAATTCCGCGAAATGGAGGACGTAAACGCAGTTGCCACCGATATGACTTGGGATATGTGGGGGCGCAAATACACACTCTTGGGGCTGCTTGCCCAGTACGAGCGCACCGGCGACAGAGCCGTTTTGGAAGCCGCCAAAAAGCACGCCGACTACATAATTGCGCGCGTGGGCGACGGCAAAAAGGACATAGTAAAAATAGGAATGTGGTTCGGCGCGGCGTCGTCGAGCATACTCGAGCCGATTGCGCTTCTCTACCAGTACACGGGCGAAGGGCGCTATCTGGATTTTGCCGACTACATAATTGCCGCCCAGAAGAAATCGCCGCGCGGCCGCGACTTCTTCAACAGAATGCGCGACGGCTGGGTAATCACCGACGTCTTCCACAAGGCGGACGACCCGCGCTACACGGCGTACCGCGCCGGCGGCTCCAAAGCCTACGAAAACGACAAGCTGCTTCGAGGGACTTCTTGAGATGTACCGCATAACCGGCAATCCCGACTATCTCAAGGCGTCGCAAAATCTGGCACTTTCAATTAGGGAATCCGAAATTATGATAACGGGTTCGTGCGGCATATACGAAAAGCTCAGGCGCGCCAAGTTCTATCAGGATGCCGACACCGACAAGTGGCAGGAGACCTGCGTAACCGCAACGTGGGTGAAATTCTGCACCCAGCTCCTGCGCCTGACGGGCGACCCGATTTACGCCGCCGACATAGAGCTTGCCGCGTTCAACTCGATGATTGCCCCGCAGAAATCCGACGGCTCTTGGTGGTGTCATAACAGCCCGCTCAACGGCGCGCGCACGGCCGCGGAAGCCCAGTGCCTCAAGGGCAACACTCCGTGGACGGACAATTCGCCAAAACTTCCCGACGAACCCGACTTTATAATGAACTGCTGCGTTGCAAGCGGCCCGCGCGGTCTCTTCACGCTTCCCAAATCGGCGTTTATGACTTTCTACGGCGGCGTTGTGGTAAACCTCTACGAAAACTCATCGGCGAAGCTGCCCGTAAACGGCGGCGACGTAGAGCTTAAAATAAGCGGACTTGATTGGGGGCAAAACTCGACGGCGAAAATCTCGGTAGAGCCGCCCCCGAAGTCGGATTTCACGCTGCGACTCTTCGTTCCGCAGTGGGGCAAAAACGCCAAAATTTTTGTCAACGGCAAGCCCGTTTCCTGCGCGGTTGAGGCGGGCAAATATGCCGACATTAATCGTACGTGGTCGAGCGGCGACGTTGTTGAAATCGATCTCAACGCAAAAGTCGAGGTTCTGCATATCCCAGGAAATCCCGATATAATCTACCTTAAATACGGGCCTTTCGTGCTTTCGATGGACAGGCGTTTCGAGCCGAAATTCGACAAGCCCGCCGATATCAAAACAGACGTCGCAGGCGTTGCCGAAGCGAAGTTCGTCAAGGTTGACGGCGCGAATTTGGCGTTTGATATCTCCCTCAAAGACGGCTCTACGCGCCGCTTTATAGACTACGCCTCCGCCGGCGCAACGTGGGACAAATCTTCGGCGTTTACCACAATTTTCAAAAGGGCGGGACAGATAAAATTCAAACCCGCCGCAAATCTCAACAGGTACAAATAATGCAAAAATTCCAAAATTCGGCAGTCGTGGCGTCCTTGGACGACAAGTCCGCCAGAGCCGCCCTCATTGGCGAAAATCCGCGCTTTGCCGCAGTGTTCGATTTCATCGACACAAACGGCGGCTTGGACGGGCTTAAAAAGATGTGGGCAAGGTTGAAATAGACGGCTCGAACGTGTTCGTTAAAA
>DAVZIV010000130.1:0-4786 GCA_052273125.1 Candidatus Merdousia sp.
CGAATTTTCGATAGCGGTTCTTCAGATTTCCCTCTTTCCCTCAAATATTCAACATGGATAGGTGCAAACCTTTCAAATTCCAGATTTGGGATAGATGGTTTATATGCTTCTTCTGACGCGCATAATGTTGATTTGACAGGGGCTGATTTTACCAATGCAAATCTTACGGGCGTTCTTTTTGGTTTTAAGTCTGTATTTGTTTCTTCTCCGTGGGCAAGATTGACCGATGCAATTTTTACAAATAGCAATATTTCAAACGCTACTTTTTATGTTTCTACTTACTTCGGATTTACAAAAGAACAACTCTATTCCACTGCGAGTTATAAGAATAAAAATTTAAGAGGTGTTAAATTTTTCGGATGTGATTTAAGTGGTTGGGATTTTTCCAATCAAGATTTAAGTTCTGTCGTTTTTGACGTTGCTGGAATTAAATTAACTGATACGGATTTTACGGATGCAATAATTTCGGGAACACATTTTAATGCTACATTACGAAAAGAACAATTGTATTCAACTAAATCATATAAAGATAAGAATTTGATGGGAATTTCTTTTGAAACTGTAGGTATAGTTGATTGTGATTTTACTGGGCAAAATCTTATGCATGCAGCTTTTAAAAATTCCACTTTTGCTCGTTCAAATTTTACAAATGCAGATTTACGTGATGTCACTTGGTCGAATACTACCACACAAGGAAATTACGTTATAAAAAACACTATATGGACAGACGGTGAGATTAAGAATTTCTCAATGTCATCAGCTGAAGACAATTTTTCCATACGTAAATATGAGTCAGCTACAACAGGCGGGGAGATGATAAATGCCAAGATTACCAATGACGCCACGATTTCGGGCGGGGCGGTATTGACGCTTGAAGAGGGGGCTGTGTTGGAAGTATCCGCTGGAAAAACGCTCACGGTATCCGACAATGGTGAAATTGTCTTTGATGTAGACGCCGCAACAGATGATACAAATATAATTCTCAACAGTGGCTCAAAGCTTGTCTTTGGCGACAACTCCAAATTTACAATAAACCTCACTGGCGAAGTTTCGGAAACCGACCCTCTACACTTTACCGTAATCAAAGCCGCCGATGATTCCTATGTACTGGGCTTGGACACTCTGCCCAAAGACAACATAATACTCAACGTCAACGATACAGCATACGACAGCAGCAAATGGGGTATTAACTTCGATCCCACAACAGGCACTCTCGACATATCTGTAAATGTCCCCGAACCTACCTCGATTGCTACAATTTTTGCAGTATTGGCATTGGGATTTGCGGCATACAGCAGAAGAAAGTAATATATTCCGTAAACACAAAAGAAAAGAGCCGCAGATGAAAATCTGCGGTTCTTGTGTTTGTACTTACATCTCGTAAAAAAGTTTTTTTACTGACAAAGCGGCGAATAAATAGCGGAAGCTATTTCGTCGCGCCGCAAGAAAAAAAACGGGAGCGTTTGGCTTCGTAGAGGCAGACGGCGGCGGCGACGTTGACGTTCATACTGTCGGAAAGTCCGTCGGACATCGGTATTATGATTTTTTCGTCGAGGACGTTTTCCCAGTCCGCACCAAGACCGTCTTTTTCGGAACCCATAACTATTGCCGAGGGGGCAGAAAAATCGGCGTTCCACAAGTCCTTTTCCGCCCTCAGGTGTGCCCCGAAAGAGCGGATTTTATTGGCTTTGAGCCACTCGAGGCATTCTGGAACGTCGGCTACGGCTATCTGGATTGAAAACACTGCGCCCTGCGAGGCTCTTATAACCGAGGGGTTGAAAATGTCGCAGACGGCGTTTGTGATTATGATTGCGTCGGCGCCGAAACTGTCCGCCGTGCGCGCGAGCGCCCCGAGGTTTCCCGATTTTTCGATGGAATCGACAATCATCACGAGTGCGGGAGAATCCTTTTTGAGCTTGATTCCAGAAAGCGAAGTATCCCACTGTTTTGCGACGCCCAAAAGCCCGTCGCAGCCCTGTCTGTTCGAGACTTTCTCGAAGGCGCTTGCGGAGAGGCGGCAGAGCGGAATTTGTTTTTCGCGCCTGATTTTTTCCAAAAATTCTTCGTGTTCGCGGCTTTTGAAAAATTCGGGGCAGAAGTAGATTTCGTCCATCGGGAATTTTTCGGCGCAACGCGAGAGTTCGCGAAGCCCCTCCACGGTGAACAATCCGAGTTTGCGGCGCGCGGAGCGTTCCTGAAGCTTCATCAGGGTTTTCACGCGCGGGTTTTGTCTGCTCTTAATAAATTCTTCCGGCATTGTTTTTACTCTTGCAACAATACAAAAACCAAAAAAAATATATTACAACTTTTTAATTATGCAAAACACGCCGAAATCCCAACAAACCCCGCCGCGCAACTTTGTGCCGACCCCGTTTGAATACCGTCAGGAGATAGAGCTTGACATTGTAGATTTGAACAATTTGGGCGCCGGCGTCGGACGCATTGACGGCTGGGTTGTTATGGTGCCGTATGCGCTTGCCGGCGAACGCGTCAGGGCGCGCGTCTACAAAAACCACAAAAACTATTCCGAGGCCGATTTGGTCGAAGTGCTGTCGGCTTCCGCGCAGCGCATTCAGCCGAAGTGCCCGCTATTCGGCGTTTGCGGCGGATGCCAGTACCAGCATCTTTCCTACGAAGCCCAGCTGGAGTGGAAACGCAGGCAGGTCGTCGAGCTGATGAAGCGCATCGGCGGCATAGAATTCGACGTTTCGCCGACGCACGGCTCGCCCGTGCAGTACGGCTACCGCTCGAAGTTGACGCCGCACTACGAGCGCCCGCGCGACGGCAAAATGCCCGTCGGCTTCATTATGCAGGGGCGGCGCAGCACGCTTGTGGACGTGCCTCAGTGCCCGATAGCTTCAGATTCCATCAACACCGCGCTCCCCGGAGCGCGTGCCGATATAATTGCGAAAGCGCCGAAACTGCGCAGGGGCGGCACTCTGCTTTTGCGCGACTGTTTCGAGGGCGTCTGCCGCGACAACAACGCCATTGTGACCGAGCGCGTCGGCGGGCTTTCCTTCCAGTTTTGCGCGGGCGAATTTTTCCAGAACAACCCGTACATTCTGCCCGATTTGGTCGAATTTGCGGTATCCAACGCGGCGGGCGGCAAAAATTTGGTTGACGCGTATTGCGGCGTGGGAATGTTCGCGCTTTCGGCGGCAAAGCGTTTCGAGAACGTCGCGGGCGTGGAGATTAGCGCAAAGGCGATTGAATGCGCGAATGTCAATGCGCGCATAAACAACATTAAGAATTGCGATTTCTTGATAGGCAAGGCGGAGACCATTTTCGCCGACGTATCCCAGCGTTTCGACGGCGCGGAAACTTCAATGATAATCGACCCGCCCCGCGCGGGTTGCGATGTCGCATTCCTCGAGCAGCTCATAGCCTTTGCTCCGCGCAGGCTTGTCTATGTTTCCTGCGGCCCAGACACGCAGGCGCGCGATTTGGCGTATCTGACCGCGCACGGCTACGCGGTCAAATGCCTGCAACCGTTCGATTTGTTCCCGCAGACGCGCCACATAGAAAACGTGGCGGTTTTGGAAAAATTGCAGTAGGTCTTTGTTTCTTGCGGGATTTTCGGCGGCGGGTTCTTGTTGTTCCCGCCGTTTACAGGCTTCCGAACGAGACCGAATGGGAATACGCCGCAGACCATATGCCCAAAGACGCAGATTTCAACTGCGGCGAGAGAAATTCCACATCGCCTGTTGACGCCTACGCCAAAACTCTTTCCGCCTGCGGTGCCATAGATATGTGGGGGAATTGTTGGGAAATGGTGTCGGCGGAGAAAAACTCGAAGACTGTCGTCAAGCTCAAAGGCGGTTCGTGGCGTTCTTCGAGAATGGACTGCCGCACGGAAGTGAGAAATAAAACCGTATCCAAGACGGCGACAGCCAAAGACGTCGGTTTTAGAGTCGTCCGCCAGACGAAGTAGCCCGCGCCCGCCCGAGCACAATTCGGGCTTTCGCCGAGTCTGTAAACCGCCTTCAGCCGCAGCTGTTTGGGCGGTTTTTTGTCGGTACAATCGGCGAAAAAGTGAAAATTTTTGTTGTTAATCGGGCAAAAAATTGTATCAATATCCGTACTATCACGATTTATGTGGCGCGTGGTGGGCGAACTTTACCCCGAAAATTATGGCTTATTTGACGACAGTCGTTTTGAACGAATTTACATTGCAGTCTGATTGTCTCGATTTTATGTTCGGGCAGATTGCCGGACGGCTCGACGACGAAAAATTGCAGGATTTTAAGGAGGCCGTCTACTCGCGCGAAGACACAGCCTCTACATATATAGAAGACGGTCTTGCCGTTCCCCACGGCAGGGTTGCGGGGCTGCCCGAAGATATGGTTGTTGTCGGCTTGAGCCGCCGCGGAATAGACTGGCCCGAAGAGGACAGAAAAGCGCACATAGTGGTTCTAATAGGCATAGACCGCTCAAAGGTTTCGGCGTATTTGGCGCTGTTGCAGAAAATCATAAAATGGCGCAAAAGCATATCCGTTGATTTCGACAATTTCAATCCCGCCGAAATAGGGGAGTCTCTCAAAAAGTATTTTCAATAGCTTTTTCTGACGGTGGAAACGTTTTTCAAGCTGGTGTTTTTCCTGCGCAGCCGCGTGAATTTAAAGGGGCGCGGCGGCATCTACTTTTTCGCGATAGTTTCGGGCGTATTGGCGGCGTTTGTGGCGATGGCGTTTCAGGCGTCGACGGCGGCTATTCTCCACATCTTCACGGGGTCCGACGCCCACGGCGCAGTTGCCGCGTTTTCCGAAGTCTCACCGTGGCGCAGGAT
>DAVZIV010000131.1:0-4752 GCA_052273125.1 Candidatus Merdousia sp.
GCAATGCGCGCGCGCGGATCGGATGTATCGCCGCCTACCATTTTTTCAATAATGTCTGATTCTTCCATTAGGATTGATTCATTTGATTTAATCATTTGGTTAAAACAAACGGTTTAACGCCGTCAAGAAAAATTTTTACGGAGCGGGTTTCGCCGTTTGCCTTTTCGGCGGTTTGCATAGCGGAAACCGCGTACTTGGCGGGGCGGTAGACGGCGGCGAATGGGCGCAAAAAAACGCCCGCGAAAAATCGGGGGCGTTTTGCAAATTTCGTGGCTTAAAACTCAACTATGCTTGCGTTGAGGCTCGGGGTGTCCGCCTTTTTGGACGAATCGTAGATTATAAGCAGGGAGCGTTTGTCCTTTGAGTATGTCATGCGGCTTCGGTAGGAGATTTCCCACTGCCCGTTGACCTTTGCGGCAATTACTATCGGGTCGGGGTTGAAGTCCTTTTTCCTGCGCTGGGTGAAGATGGCGTTTGTGTAGGCGCGCAGGAATTTTTTGTCTTCGCCGAACATCACGGCAAGCCCGCGTTTTGTCATGTTCATTACGGCTATTTTTCCCCTGGGGAGCTTGTCGGGCGACATATTCACGGGGTAGAAGCTTGCCGCCGAGCCTGATTCAAGCATTATCACGAACACGTCGCGCGCCGGCGGCAGGTTTATCTGCGCGGCGGGCTTGAACGATTCGTCGGTATCTGTGTTACCGACTTTTTTGTACAGCACCATCGGCGACTTGCCCGAGTACGAAATATTGATGTCCTTGCCGAACTTGTCGCCGAAGGAATTCCACGAAGAGCCGTTTTTGTACCAGAACACGTTTTCCGCGGAGCGCTTCGACGACGCGCCGTGCGGCGAGAACGAACTTTGCAGCCCGAATCTGTAGATGTGCACGTTTACCTGCGCCTGTGCGGCGGCGCAGAAGGCAAACGTAGCCAGAGCAAAAAACAGGGTTTTTATCAGGGGTAATTTCATATTATATTTCGTTTTCGTTGAGCCATCTGAACGACACCACTTTGAAGCGGCGCCCGAGCTGCTGGTTGAGCTTTGTCAGGCCGCCGTTTGTCTCGTTCATGACGGTGTCGTAGCCTATGAGGTTGTTCTGGTAGCCGAGTTCCTTTTCGCGTCCGTAGATGTCTTCGGGCGCGTTGCCGTATTCGGAATTGTCCATGTATTCGGGCGTGCGCTGGACGGTCATTTCGCACCACGCCTTGGCTTCGACCACTCCCGAGACGGGGTTGCGGATTTCGCCGTAAGCCCTGATTTTGAACGTGTCGCTTCGCACTGTGAGGAATGAGCCCAAGCGCGCCAGAATGTCCTGCTGCATGAGGTAGGCGGGTGCTCCCGTTGCGATGGGGCCGACCGCGCCGCGCCAGTTTTCCCAGACGTTTTTGGATACCTTGAAGTATTTGAACGCCAAGTCGTCCTGCCAGCTTTGGTTGAGGTCGTTTACGTCTTTGCCTATGATGTAACGCTTGTGGAAGTTGGCGTTGATTGACGTCGAGTCGATTGCCGCCTGCAATATGCCCTTTTGCGAGTGTCCTACGCGGTATTTTCTCTGGGCGTCGCCGTCGGCTCCCGAGTATTTCTCCCAGTCTCTGACACCGATTTTTTCTGTCTGCTTGGGCGCGGAATCGAGCCTGAGCAGGTCGTCTTCGCCCGCCTTGCGGTAGGCGTATTTTTCCTCGGCGGAGTAGTTGGCGGCAAGGCGGTTTACGAAGTCGCTCATCGAATAGAACGGGCCGCGGTCTTTGACGTGCGCCACTATTGCAGAGGCAAGCTCTTCAAGCTCTTCGTCGGAGAGTGCGCGGTAGCCCGTAAAGAGAGCCTCTTCCTGCGAAATGCCCGTAGACGCAGTAACCTTGTTGTTGGCGCGCAGGGGAGCCTGCCATCTGTGGAACGGGGCCGAGGCGGTGTTGTTGGACGTGCCCTTTTCGTAGCCTTCGATTTCCTGTCCGTAGTATGTCGCAAGAATTGCCTTCCACGCGTCGACGCTCGTCGAGTTGACGTTGAAGGGGCCGTTTATCCACAGCTTGGCGGCGTTTTGCTCAAACTGCTTGTCGGATTCGTCCTTTGAATACGCCATGTCGGAGAGCGTGTAGGTGGTGTCCGTTCTGTCTGTGTTTATGTACTGAACGCGCGGGTTGGCGGGTGTAGCCAAGCCCTTGCCCATTGAGTAGTTCGTGCTCTTGTCCTTTTGGCGGTAGGGCAGGGTGGAGAAGAAGTATTCGTCCCAAAGGGCGTCGTTGAGGTTCCACGAGAGGTCGTAGACTACGCTTTTGTCTTCGGCTTCTTCGCGCGTTCCCGCGGTTCTGCCGTAGTCTTTGCACATTCTGTTTGCGTAGTTGTTCGCCGTGGAGGAGCCGTCGAGCCAAAGCACCTGATACGTAAATTCGGGGCACACGCGCGACGGGCAGAGCGAATTGCCTATTGCAATGCCTGCCTGCAACTGTTCGGGCGTGAACATGCCGTAGGAGGGCAGCCATGGACGGTTGGCGTCCTTTTGAGAGGCAAACGGGGCGTCGCCGCCTTCCCAGTTTGAAGTGGCGTCCCATTTGCCCGCGCCGAAGTTGAGATTTGCGGCGGCGAGGTTTGCTATGTTGTGGACAACTTCGTCTTCGCGCAGAATGTGGTGGAGTGCGTTGGTGTCGGTGCCGCTTGTCTGGGTGAGGCCTACGTATGCCGTGGAATTGCTCGGCCCGGGGATTTGGAAGCCCATCTGGCTCAAGCCGCTTTCGGGCGCGCGCCTGCCGTCGAGGCTCTTGTTGTAGTATACAATGCTCGTGCCGATTGCGCTTTTGATTGCCATACCCCATTCGCGGTTGCGGCGGATATCGTTACGGTCGGTGACTGCTTGGGCGTTGTAGTCCATATTATAGTACGTTGTAAGCAGCGAGCCGTTGACGAAGAGCCTGCGGTTGTGGATTGGCTTTGCGCCCGCCTGAGAGTCGCTGTCGTCGTCGGCGTAGGGAATGCCGAAGATGTAGCCGTAGGGAATGTAGCGGCACTGTTTGTCGCTGAGGAGGTTTGCCAATTTTGAGGTGTATTCGTCGTTTTGCACTTCGCCGGAGCTCAGCAGCATATTCGGCGCGAGCTGGCGCGCGGCGGGCAGGAAGTCGCCGCACTGCTTTTCGGGGCCGTCGGCGGCGTTGTTCGTCGGGCGAACCGGCCAGAAGTTTGCCGAGTGGCGGCGCGGATTGATTGCCAGCCAGTTTAGGAAGAATCTTCCGTTGAAGGCGTCTTTGTAGTCGCGCGAGAGGTCGTCCCACTGTTCCGTTCCGTTTACCGCCTTCAAGATTTTCTTTGCCACTGAACCGACGTCGCCGCTCGAGGGAGAGAGGAATCTGTCGAGGAGCTTGAACATCTCGTGTCTGTGGTTTGTTGATATTGCGTCGGGCGATGGCGGAATGAGCGCTATTGCGTTTTTTGGGTTGGTTGCTCCGCTGCTGCCTCTGCCTATGAACCCCGGCGTCATCCAGTTGTTATAGCGGTCTGTCTTTGTGCCGGTTTTCTGGTATGTCATTGCGGGGTTGGGGAAGCTGGGGAATTTTGAGCCGAGGAAGTTTCTCTTGCCCTTGAAGAAGCCCAGCAGGGGAGCGTAGTCGGGGAAGCCGTAGCGGAATCTGCGCTGGTAGCTGTTCTTGGGCCAGTCGCTAAGATTTGAGAACGTCATGCCCTCTTTCTTGTAAATCCAGATTGCCACCATGAGTTCGGGGTAGGTATCTTCGGCGTTGCCGTCGTCGGTGTCATACGCGGTGTGCGAGCGCGAGAGTCCGTATGCCATCGGGGTGTCGTTTATCCTTATGTAGTAGGGTGTGATACGCGAGCCGTTGTTTTCCCAGTTGGGAAAAACTGCGGTGTCCTCCATGTCAACCATAATATCGTTGATGCTTAGGGAGGCGGAAGTCGTGCCGTTGGGCGCGGTGTGCGGGTTGCGCTTAAGCTCCTGCAAGTCGAATAGAATGTAGGGGCTGGGGAGGTTTATGCCCGTGATTGACGTTTGCGGCTTGTTGTTGTTGAACTTTGCGTTGTGTTCAAGCTCGGGGTGGGGAACGTCTATGTAGAAGCAGCCGCCCAAGTTGCCGCCTTCGCCTATTGGCAGCATCATTGCGTCGAGGGTTTCGTAGGGAGAAGTTGTTATGTTGTCTTCGTCCTCAAGCTGCCCGTTGGGGCCGTTGCGCGTGCCGTCCGAATTTGTTTTGCTTCTGTTGCGCGGGTCGCCGAGGTAGTTCATGGGCTTCTTCATGCAGAAGACTTTTGTTGCGCCCGCGTTTATGCCCTTGCTGTCTTTTGCAAGGAAAATCAGCTCTGGGGTTTGTTCGTAATCAACCCCGCTAACATTCGAGGACAGGTCTACCTTGGTTGCCGATAAGCCGCGCTGGCCGTAGAAGAATACGTCTTTGTTGTTTTCGTATCTCGAGGCGTAGCTGCCGTGCGAGAGGTTTACGTAGAGGTTGTTCAAGAACAGCGGAATTTTCGCCACTCTGCCGTAGCGTTCAAGTTCGCCGATATTGTAGAGATTGCGGCGGTTGAGGTTCATATCGCTTGCCGCCATCTGCCAGTTTCCGATGCTTGCGACGTTCGGCACCATGTTGTCGTCATTGACTATGGAGCGCCAGTCGACGGGGTAGAGTTCTACGAGCTTTGCCGAGGGGACGGGGAAGAAAGATGTGTAGTCGGGGAAGCTGCCTATTGCCACAGCGGGGAATGCGCCGTGGTCGTCGTAGCCCTGTTTGGGAATAAACGATTTTGCCGCT
>DAVZIV010000132.1:0-4691 GCA_052273125.1 Candidatus Merdousia sp.
CGGCTTGCGCCGAAATCTCAAACGCGCTTCGCTTGTTTTCCAGCTCGAGCCTCGCGCGTTTTTCCAATCCCACGTCGGTTCTAATACGAAAGTTTTTTATGTCAGTCTGTTCAGAAGTATGGGGGATTCTGAATTTGAAAGCTGTTTTTTGAGTAATAATCCCAAAACGGGGATAACGGATTGAGCGAAGCGATTTCGCGTAAGGGGCTTGCCCCTTCAATAGAAACCCGCCCAGCGGGGCAAAGCGGCGATTTTATAAATCTCAACTTCACTTGCTGACAAAGCAGGAGAAATATTTGCGAAGCAAATCTCCTGCGTCAAAAGATGCAAGCGTACCCAGCGTTGTGATATTCACTGTCAAAGCGGCGATTTGCGCTACGCGCATCGCCGCGCCACAAGACAAAAGATTTAGAAGGAGCGGTCGAGGGTGCGGTAGTTGATGGCTTCAAGTAGGTGGGGGATTTCTATTTCGGGAGAGTCGTCCAAGTCGGCAATGGTTCTGGAGACTTTGAGGATTCTGTCCCAAGCGCGGGCGGATAGACCTAAATCGTTCATGGCGGAAACAAGCAGCTGGCTTTTTTCTGCGGAGAGATTGCAGTATTGGCGCAACATCGGAGCGGTCATGTCGGCGTTGCAATGAATGGCGGTTTTTTCAAAACGGCGCGCCTGAGCCTCGCGTGCCTGCATTACGCGCTTGCGAATCGACGCCGAGTTTTCGGCGGGTTTTTGCGAGCGAATGTCTTCAACCGACAGCGCTGCGGCTTCAACGTGAATGTCTATCCTGTCAAGCATCGGGCCCGACACGCGCGCCCGATACGCCTGAACCTGCTGGGGCGTGCAGCGGCAGCGTCGCTGCGAGCTGCCGTAGTAGCCGCATTTGCACGGGTTCATCGCCGCGACAAGCATAAACTTGCACGGCAGAGTGATTTTGCCCGCCGCGCGCGAAATCGTGAGCTTGCCGTCTTCCATCGGTTGGCGCATGTTATCGAGAATGGAGCCGAATTCTGGCAGTTCGTCGAGAAACAAAACGCCGTTGTGGGCAAGCGAAACTTCGCCGGGTTTTGGGTTCGGTCCGCCGCCGACAAGCCCGACTTTGCTGACTGTGTGGTGCGGCGCTCTGAACGGACGCCTGAAGCGGCGGTTTTCGGCAACCTGAGTCAACCCCGCCGCGGAATAGACGCCGAGAATTTCCAAAAATTCGTCGTAGGAGGGAAGCGGCATAATGGTCGGAATGCGCTTGGCAATCATACTTTTGCCCGACCCCGGAGGCCCGACCATAAGCAGGTTGTGCCCGCCGGCAACGGCAACTTCCACGGCGCGGCGCACTTGGAATTGCCCCTTTACGTCGGCGAAATCGACATCAAAATTCGTATCTGCAGTCTGCCTGAAAAAATCCTGCGACGGCTTGACCTTTTCAAGAGCAACTTTTCCCTGAAAGAAGTCAACCAACTCGCGCAGAGTCTTTGGCGCATAAACGTCTATGCCGTCAACAAGAGCCGCCTCGTACGCGGAATCGGGCGGCAAAATTACGCCGCGCATACCCGATTTTTTCGCCAGCAACGCCATTGATACGCCGCCGCAAATCGCGCGCAGCTCTCCCGAAAGGCTCAACTCTCCCGCAATTACATATTCCTGCATTGCCTCCTGTGCGACAACGCCAAGCGACGCCAGTATGGCAAGGGAAATGGGGAGGTCGTAAATAGGGCCTTCTTTTTTGATGTCGCCGGGGGCAAGGTTTACCGTCATTTTCGTAGACGGCATCGGCAAGCCGCTGTTTGCCATCGCCGAGGAAACCCTGTTGAGAGATTCCTTTACGGCGGCGTCGGGAAGCCCGACCATGAAAATTTTGGGCTCGCCGCATTCGCCCGAATTGACTTCCACATCTACGGGCAGAGCTTCAACGCCGAACAACGCGCCCGAATGAAGTCTGGAAAACATGCACCTACAAAATGATATTTTCGCACAAAAGACAAGTGTTTTATGTTGCATATTAAAACGCGGAAACTACCTTATGGAGCGTATGAACGACAACTTTTCACTATCGGCAAAAATAGCCGAAAGCGCGGCGCAGATAGTCGGCGAATTTTCAAGGCGCGGCTTGACCGTCTGCGGCGCGGAGTCGTGCACGGGCGGCGCGGTTGCCTCGGCAATAGTTTCAATTCCGCACGCAAGCAATGTGTTCAAGGGCTCGGCAGTGTGCTATTGCGACGTCGCCAAGAAAAAAATACTCGGCGTTTCGGCGGAAATTCTGCAAACATATTTTGCCGAAAGCCCCCAGTGCGCAGAGGCAATGGCGCGCGGCGCGGCGGAACTTTATTGTGCCGACACCGCCTACGCAACAACGGGCTTTCTTGATTCAAATACGGGCGGCAAACCCGCAGAACTCGCGGGAACAGTGTTTTTGGCTGTCTTTACTTTCGGGAAAATCCACGTCGAAGAATTGAAACTCGACCCGAGCGCCGAGCGCAACTTCAACAGAAAAAAATGCGTTCTCGCCGCACTTGAAAAAACCTTGGAAATTGCAACGACGCCCCGCTCGGCGGGTCTCGATTGAAAGGCTTCGCCCTTACGCGGTATCGCTTCGCTCAAATCGCTATCCCATTAGAGAATTTAATGATATTCATCAGGCAATTCTACGGGAATTTTGCTCTCGTAAAAAAACTTAACTTCACTCACTGTCAAAGCGGCGTATAAATAGCGGGAGCTATTTAGCCGCGCCAAAAGAAACGAAACCCGCCGAGCTGACAAAGCGGCGATTTGCGCTACGCGCATCGCCGCGCCACAAGAAGGAAGCGCACCTGCGCCCGCGCCACAAGACAAAAAATTTAGAAGAGGCTGGGAGAAGACGGGGGTGTGTAAGAGGGAGCGAACTTGTGCAAATGGGTGGGGGCTTTGCCTATTTTGTTTTCGACGGCATCGGAATGCTCCTTGAGAATCCTGTCGCAAATTTTTTTGACATGCATTTTCAGCCACGCGGAAGTGGAGGATTCGGGCGTGTAGACATTCGGACCATAGGCGTCAATCCTGCCGCTCGAGAGAAGGAAGTCGTTCTGCTCAAATTCGGCAGAGTTCTTGGGGCTGTACACTGCAAACGCCTTGCCGCCGCTCTTGCGCACAACCGAGAAAACGGGAACATCGCTGGGGCCGTCGGCAATGTAAATCATATTCCTGATGGGCACGCGGCGGTCCTTTTCGAGAATCTGGTCATTGACGCTGATTTCGGGATTCTTGTTCGTGCCCTTGTTTATTTCAAAAATGAATCTGGTCTTGATCGTGTTGTCCACAATCATACCAATCTGGTTTATCTGGTTGGAGAGGTTCTGGAAGTCGAATTCCTTTTGCAGCGAGAAATACGGCGGCATCGGCTCTTCGACAAATTCGCAGCCGAAAATGCCGTCTACATGCGGAGCAATGGCGCTGCCGCGTATCATTTCGGCAATGCCGGTGCTTATTATGTAGTGCTCAAGCTTTATGTCGAGGGCGTTATATTCGGGATTGTCTTCGACGAGAGATTTCAGCTCGTCGAAGAAATTCGGCAGACCGTCGCAAAAGACAAGCTCTTCGCCGAACTTGCGCAGCTTGGCATTGCTTAAGCCCGTCATGAGGCCGTTTTTTACAAAACTGAGCAAGTGGTTTAGATAGACGCTTTCGGGAGCTACGCGCACGCCTTTCTGCGCATAGATTTTGGGAAGCATATTGACTTCCTTCCAAAAAAGGCTCTCGTCGACGCCGTATTCCCTGAAAATGGGCGACTGCATGTAGCCGTCGATTAGAGTCTTGTCGAAATCCCAAACGCACGCCACGACGTTGCTTGAGTAGAGATTTGCGTTTTCTTCCTGCATGGCGGCTATACTCAAAAATAATTTCGACAAACGCAAGATTCATTGTTAGAGTCGCGGCGATTTTTTATGTCAAAAATACGGACAGATTCGGAAACTTCGGTTGTCGCCGCGCAGAAACAGCGGGCAAAGAAGTGCTCCTACGTCTCGATACTGCGCGACGCCAGCCGAATAGTGAAGGAGACGAAAAACGTGTCCATACTGCTGAAAAAAGTGCTCGACGTGCTGTCCGCGCGCGCATACCTCGACCACGTTTCGATGACCCTTTGCAGCGGCGATTTCCTCGTAATAAGAGCCTCGCACGGGCTTACGCAGGACGAGAGCCGCCGCGGCATCTACCGCATAGGCGAGGGCGTAACCGGCGGCGTGGCGCAGTCGGGCAGGGCAAAACTAATAGAGGACATTTCCGGAAGCGCCGAATTTTTGAACAAGACCGAAAGCCGCAAACACTTCGCTGGAACTGCCTTCATCTGCGTCCCGATTGTCAGCGCGCAAAAAGTCATAGGCACGCTTTCGGCGGACTGCGGCAATTCCGACAAATCCGTTTTGAGGAAAAATTTGCTGCTGCTTGAAACCGTTGCAAACATAGTAAGCGACGCCGTTTCGGTGCTCTTCTTTGAAATGGAGGAGGGCGAAAAACTCCACGCCGAAAACCGCATTCTGCGCGACAGGATCGACATTGCCCTGCGCCCGCAAAACGCAATAGGCTCGAGCGCGGCAATGCTGAAAGTCTACGAGCAAATCGCCAACGCGTGCGAGTCGGATTCAAACGTGCTAATCCGCGGCGAGCCGGGGTCGGGCAAGGATTTTGCAATGCGCATAATAGCAAACAGCCCGCGCTGGCGCTCGCGC
>DAVZIV010000133.1:0-4689 GCA_052273125.1 Candidatus Merdousia sp.
ATTTCGCGTCCGCGAAATATTTCCCCCGCTTTGACAGTGAGTGAAGTTATGTTTTTTTATGGCGTGGCGAACACAAAAGTTGCCGCTGTCAAGCTTTTGGGGGAAGCTTTGGCGTTAGCCAAAGACCTTGAGCGTTAGCGAGTGGGCGATACGATTTTCCCCTGTGGCGCAGGGATTTTTCTCCCGAAAAATATTCCCTGCTTTGTCAGTGAATATCATTACAAAAAAAAAGGAGGCAAAGATTTTTGCCTCCTTTTGTATGTAAAACGTAGTGATGTTCACTGCCAAAGCGACGGCTTGCACTACGCGAAAAAATGAACTTAAACCACTGTCAAAGCGGCGGTTTGCGCTACGCGCATCGCCGCGCCAAAAAGACAAAAAATTCAGAGAGCGGATTTGCTTTTCAAGGCGGTAGGAGTGTACATTTAGTACATGACTACTGCCGAAAAAAAGCAAAACGCATCTATCAAGCCCGATTTCACAAGCCTTTTTATAGAGAGGAGACGGCGCGATCCACCCGTGCCAACACACGGTCGCGCCCGAGAATCTCCAACATCGGGAACAAATCCGCGCCTCCGCTTTGCCCCGACACCGCAAACCTTATCGCAGGGAAGAAATCCGTAGCCTTTGCACCCTGCTTCGACGCCACTTCCGACACCGCCGCATAAAGCGAATCGTGGTCAAACGGCGCAGATTCAAGCACGGGGCGCACAAGCTTCAGGCGCTCAGTCGGGTCGCCCTTCTTCAAAACTTTCGCCTTGGCGAGTTCGTCGAAAACGTAGTTGTCGTCAAAGAAATAGCCTACGAGCGCGGGGAACGTCTCCATATTGGAAGTCTTGGGCTGGCAGAGTCCGAAAACGGCGTCGATATACTTGACGTCGCCGCCGAGATTTATTCCCGCCTCTTTGGCGCATTTTGCCGCAAGGGCGTCGAACTTTTCGCGCGGAAGGGCGCGGATGTGCTCGGTGTTGAAGTGCGCCATTTTGCGCTCGTCGAAACGCGCATTGCTCTTGACGATTCCGTGGAAATCGAAGAGCGAAATAATCTCTTCTATGGGCATTATTTCCCTGTCGTTTTTGGGATTCCAGCCCAAGAGGCAAAGGTAGTTGCGCACGGCTTCGGGCAGGAAGTTTTTCTGCTGATACTCCTCGATGAGCGCTCCGCGGTCGCGCTTGCTCATTTTGCCCTGCCCCTCGCTCTTGAGAATGAGGGGAATGTGCGCGTACTGGGGAACGGGGGCGTCGAACGCCTCAAAAAGCTCTATGTGCTTGTTGGTGTTTGTAAGGTGGTCCTGACCTCTGATGACGTTTGTGATGTTCATGCAGATGTCGTCAACTACGTTTACAAAGTGGAAAACGGGCGTTCCGTTTGAGCGGAAAATGGGGAAATCCTTTTCCTCGAGGCGCTCGACATCGCCGTAAACGGCGTCGTGGAGAACCTGCTTTTTGCCGGAAACCTTGAAGAATACTGCGCCGTCCTTGTCGTAGGCGCGCCCCTTCGAACGCAGGTCTTCGAGAAACTTTTCGTAGATGTCCGCCCTCTGGCTCTGGAAATAGGGGCCGTAGCCGCCGCCGACATCGGGGCCTTCGTCCCAGTCGAGCCCCAGCCAGCGCATGCCGTCCTTGAGGACTTCAAGATACTCCCGACGGTTGCGTTCGTCGTCGGTATCTTCTATTCTGAGGACGAACGTGCCGCCCGTGTGGCGGGCGTAGAGCCAGTTAAAGAGCGCGGTTCTCGCGCTGCCGATGTGGAAAAAGCCCGTGGGGCTGGGTGCAAATCTTACTCTTACCTTACTCATTTTTTGTATAAAATTGAATTCTACTTAGCACGCTTTGAAATTTTCGACAAATAAAAAGCGTAGACTTTCAAAAACGACGGCGTGTAAAGGGCGGGTTCGGCGGCTATCGACCTCTCAAAATCGGCGACAGCACGCCAGTCAAGCGACGCCACTTCGTCGGGCGGCGGCGCGAACTCGGTATCGGGCTCTACATCGAGAGTGTAGACGCTTGTAAATTCGTTGCCCGTCTCTTTGCAGGCGGAAATTTTGCCGACAAAATGCAGGTCGGCGGCGCGAACGCGCAAGCCCGTTTCCTCCCGCATTTCGCGAACCGCGGCAATTTCGTACGTTTCGCCAGTATCGACGTGCCCCGAACACGAAGTCGTGTAGAGGTTGGGGTACTTGTCTTTCAAGGCGGAACGCTTTTGCAAAAGAATCATTCTGCCGCGGGGCGAATTGCAGAAAATAATCACGTGCGAGGCGCGGTGCATCAGTCCGCGCGCGTGGACTTCCCCGCGCGGGGCGCTGCCTATTGCGTTGTCGGAAGCGTCTACAATATCGAAAACGTCGCTGGCCATTATCTTGAAAGCCTGTAGGGCACGTTGATTTTTCTGATATTGCGAATGTCGTAGTTGCCGACGCCGAGCTGGCGGCAGTAGTTGAGCACGGGAGGCTCGTTTTCTATTGTCTTGAACCTGTTCGCACGGCGGTACTTGTTGATTGTCTGCCACGCCATGTAGTCGAGCACTACGGGATTGGTGCTCAGGTAGAGCATATTTTCCGAAAACGAAAAGCGCGCGTTGAACACCGCACCGCCGACAAACTGCCCGTGCTCGTACGAAATTATGGTGAAGAGATTCGACTCCCTCAGCTCGGGGATTGCGTAGACTTCCGCAGCCGCCATCGACGCGTTTGCGGGCTCTTTGAGGAAACGCTCGTTGTTGGACATATTCCAAATGCTGGCGTTGCCTATCGCCGCACACACGCCGAGCCCCTCCATATCGGTAACCACGGGCAGGTTTATCCAGAAATCGACGCTCAGAAAAAGCGGCACGGGAAGATAGCTTTTGCGGATTTCGGGGTCGTAAATTTCGCGGAAAGATGTCGTGTTTTTGATGTTCTTCGGAGTAAGGGGATTGTCGTAATACCAGCGCTTGTCGAAGAATTTTCCGCTTTCGATGTCCGCCACGGGCGAGCCGCCGTAGGTGTCCGACGCCCCCGACTGCACTTGGGAGAGTTTCGGAAGAAAGCCGGCGGCGCGCATTTTTCTTGCCGACATATCCACTATGGTGATGTCCGCCTTCGCATAGCCTCTGCGCTCAAGCTGTGCCATTACGGCGTCTACAAGGTTCTTGGGCGTTGTCAGCCCAGCGCCCGAATTCGTGTAGATTTTCAAACCGACCCTGCCCTTTGAGCCCTTGGCTATTTTCTTTCCCGATTGCTTTTCAAAGGAATTAAACAGGGCGGCGACCGCCGCGCTGTAGTTGCGGGCGTCGAACGACGCCAAATGGGTCTGGAAAACGGTGTCGGGCAGAAGCGCCGCAGATTTGGGAGCATCGTCGGCATGCGCCGACAAAGCCGCAGACAGCGACGCGACCGACGCCGCCAATGTCGCAAAAATCCGCGTCGGGCGTGAAAAAATAAAATCGTGCATAAATGATGTTGCCATTGTCTTAAAACGCTATAAACATTATCGGGAGGAAAATTAAGGAGATTTTTGTCCATTATGCAAGCAATCAAGTTGATTAAAATTTTTGCCTGCGCGGCGGCGCTATTGCCGACCGTGTTTGTGTGCTCGTGCGGCAAACAGTCGCCCGAGGAAATCAAGCGCGCCAACTTAAGGAAATCGGAACTGGCGGTGCGCCGCGCCCAAGTGATGGTTGCCGAAAACAGGCTTGACGACGCCGTTGTAATGCTGGAGAACGCCTACAACGAATGCGGCGCAAACTCGCTTGTATGCGAAACGCTTGCAAACGTCTTCACCCAAAAGGGGCAGACGGCTTCGGCTGGAATGTTCTACGAACTCGCCTTCGACGCCGACAATTCGCGCACCGAAATGCTCGTATTTGCCGCAAACGCCTACGAAAGCACCAACAGCACCGACGCGGCAATCAACGCCTACGAAAAATATCTGGCAAAAAAGCCCGAAGATTCCGACATTCACAAAAAGCTCTCCGCCGCCTGCGAAAAACAAAAGCAGTACGCCAAGGCGCTCGAAGCCCTGCAAAAGTCGCTAAAAGTTGCAAAGCGCCCGCCCGACACCGCAGAAGCGGCAATAATCGGGCGCCTCTACGTAAAGATGGGCGACATCGCCAACGCAAAACTCTGGCTCGAAGCGGCGCTAAAAGTCACCCTGCCCGAAAATACCTCCACGCGCAAGGAGATTGGCGTAAACCTCCTGCAAGTCTACATTGCCCGAAACGACGCCGACAAAACGCAATCTACAATAGAGATGCTCGACGCCATAGATCCCAAGCTTGTCAACACGCAGTTCCCCACCCTCAAGGCAAACATCGCCGAACGCAAACACCGGATTGCGGAACAAAAGGCAAAAGAGGAAGCCAAAAAGGCTCGCGAAGAGGCGGAAGCCGCCCAGCGCGAAATCATAGAGCAAAACGAAAAAGCCGCAAAGGCTTTGGCGGAAAAGAACGCCGAAGAGTTGCGCAAAAAGCAGGCGGAACTTGCCGCAAAAGCTGAAGCCCAAAAGCAGGCGGCGGCAAAGCAGACCGACGCAACACGGGGCGAATCTCCGACGGATAAAACTCCCGCAAAACCCGCCGAAATTGAAAGCGAAATTGTAAGCGACATCGCCACGGACGCCCCCGAACCCGCCGCGCCACAAGACCAACCCGCCGCGGCGGAACGGCGGAACGAGCCGCAAGGCGCAGACGCCGCCGCAAAGCCTGTTTCCG
>DAVZIV010000134.1:0-4653 GCA_052273125.1 Candidatus Merdousia sp.
GCCGCGGAAGTGTCGCGGCAGAGGTTTAGTAGCGTCTGCATTACGCCCGCGGCGGTGTCTTCGTCGAGGTTGCCCGTAGGCTCGTCCGCCAAGAGTACTTTGGGGGCGTTCATTACGGCGCGGGCTATCGCCACTCTCTGGCGCTCGCCGCCGCTTAGTTTCGACGGCAGGTAGGAAAGCCTGTTTTCAAGCCCGACCATGCAAAGCAGTTCTTTGGCGCGTTTGCGCGCGTCTTTGCCGTAGCTGCCCAATATTCGGCTTGAAAGCTCCACGTTTTCCTGCGCGGTGAGTTCGGGCATCAGGCAGTAGTGCTGGAAGACGAAGCCCGTGAATCCCGCCCGCAGCCGCGCCTGAGCGGAGTTCGAGAGGTTGTCTATGCGCGCGTTTCCCCAAAAGACTTCGCCCGAAGTCGGGCTTTCAAAGCCCGAGAGAATGTTCATAAGCGTTGTCTTGCCCGCGCCGCTTTCGCCGCGCAGCGACAGGCTCTCGCCCGCGTTGAGGCCCAGCGATACGCCTTTGAGAATTTCCGTTTGCGTGCCGTCGGGGGCTTTGAATGATTTGCGGATATTTTGCGCCGACAAGACCGCATTTTCGCGCGTCTTTTGCCCTTCCGCAGGTGTGGTGGAAATATCAGTCATTGCGCATTGCCTCCGAAATTTTCAGCCTCGCGGCGCGAATTGCCGGAAATATTCCCGCGCATGTGCACAGCACCACTGCGAAAACCGTTGTGTTGAGCGCGTCGCCGATGTCGTATTTGACGGGCAGACTTGCAAAATGGTAGAATTCTATGAGAGCGTCTTTGCCGACTATTATTTTCACGAGCGACTCCCTGAAATTGAGAACCGCAACCGTCAGCGCAAGCCCGAGCGCCGAGCCGAGCACGCCTATGAAAAAGCCCTGAAAGCAGTACGTCAGCGCTATTTGCAGCGGGCGCGCGCCCATTGCACCCGCCAGCCCTATTTCGCGCGTCTTGCGCAGAACCGACGTGTAGAGCGAAACGCAGATGGAAAACGACGCCACTATAATTATCAAAAATATTATCAGCGACATCATCACCTTTTCCATTTTTATCACGCGCAGAAATCCCTCGTTTGCCGTCAGCCACGTCGTTATGCGGTAGGGGATTGAGCGTTTGTAGCGCAGCTGGGCGGAAAAATCTTCGCAGTCTACATTCGGGTCGAGGCGCAAAACTATCGCGTGCGTGGTGTCGCCAAGCCCGTAGAGGTCGCGCATTCGGCGTAGCGAAACGAGCGCCACGTTGCCGTCAACTTCGGAATAGTCGGTATCCAGAAGCCCGACAACTCTGAGCGCGGCGGGCATCGGCACTTCGTCCTTCTTGAGCTTGTCGAGCATTGTAGGCGAGAAAATCTCCACGGTTTCGCCGACGGATATTCCGTTTTGCGCCGCCAAGCGCGAGCCTATTATAATGGAGTCGTCGTCGAGGTCTTCGAGGCTGCCCGATTTTATGAAGTGCTTTTCCTCCAGCGGCAGGGCGGACTTGTTCGCCACGGTGTCGAAGCTTCTAAGCATCGGGAAGACGGGCACGTTGCGCACAAGCATCATCACGGGGCCGTTTGCCACGCGTTCGGCAACGGCAACTTCGGGCATTGCGGCGAGGTCTTTTGAAAGCGCGTCGGCGTCGTGTATCGGGCGTCCGAAATTGCGTATTATGACGTCTCCCGTAGTATCGCGCAGCTTTTCGCCTATGCGGGCGTGGAAGCCGTTCATAACGCTTTGCGTGCCGAAAAGTCCCAGCACGCCCAGCGCCACGCCCAGCACCGATACCGCCGCAAAAAACGAAACCGCCCTTCCGCTTGGGAAGAGCTGTTTGAGCGCTATGTACAACCACCAAGGCATTTTGCTATTCGGGGCGCAGCGACGGGAACAGGATAGTATCGCGGATATTTGCGGCGCTTGTAAGCAGAATTACAAGGCGGTCTATGCCTATGCCCATGCCGCCTGCGGGGGGCATACCGTGTTCCATTGCAACGAGGAAGTCTTCGTCGAGGTTCTGTTTTTCCTCGCCGACTTGCGCCTCGAACATTTCGCGCTGAATGAAGGGGTCGTTCTGTTCGGAGTACGCGGGGGCGATTTCCTGCCCGTTGATGCACAATTCAAATACGTCGAGAACGCGCGGATCCTTCTGGTTGAGCTTTGCCAGCGGGCAGAGTTCGCGCGGAATGTGCATTACGAAAGTCGGCTGAATGAGGTTGGGCTCGACGAGCTTGCCGTAGACGTTTTCCGTAACTTCGTAGTCGTCGAGGTTCGGGTCTACCTGAATTCCGAGCTTTTCGCAGGCGGCGAGCTTTTCGGCCTTCGTGCGCGAGAACCAGTCTTTGTCGCCCGTGGCTTCGAGAATCAGGTCTTTATAGTCCACCTGACGCCATTGGCCGCCGAGCTCTATCGTGCCGCCGTCTGCGCGGGGTATGGAGGTTGTTCCGAGAACTTTTTCGCACAGGCGCGAGATGAGCGAGCGTATAAGCTCCATCATTCCGAAGTGGTCGGAATACGCCTGATAGATCTCAAGCATTGTAAATTCGGGGTTGTGCTTTCTGTCCAGACCTTCGTTTCTGAAGACTCTGCCCATTTCAAAAACCCTGTCGAACCCGCCGATGAGCATTCTCTTGAGGTACAATTCAAGGGCTATGCGCAGGTAGAACTGGCAGTCGAGGGCGTTGAAATGCGTTGTGAAGGGCTTTGCCGCCGCGCCGCCTGCAACGCCGTGGAGAACGGGGGTCTCGACTTCGGTGAAATCGCGTTCCCAAAGGAATTTGCGGATTTCGCGGATTATTGCGCTGCGCATCTTGAAACGCTTGCGGGACTCGGCGTTCATAATGAGGTCGAGGTAGCGCTGGCGGTAGATTTGCTCGCTGTCGGTGAGCCCGTGGAATTTTTCGGGCAGGGGGCGCATGCTCTTGCTGAGCATTTTGTATTCGGAGACGCGCACGGTTATTTCGCCCGTCTTCGTCTTGAAGAGCTTGCCCCTTGCGCCGATTATGTCGCCTACGTCGAGGTTCTTTTTGAAGTCTTCGTTATAGACGCCTTCGGGGAGCCCGTCGCGCGAGACGTAGAGCTGTATGATGCCGTCCCTGTCGAGGATTTTTAGGAAGCTTGCCTTGCCCATGAGGCGGAATATGAGCACTCTGCCCGCAACGGATACTTCGTGCTGCGAGTTTTCGCCTTCGGGGGTGGCGGGGTCGTAGGATTCCACCGCGGTTTTGCTGGTGTGTGTCTGGTTCCAGTTCGCCCTGAAGGGGTCGAAGCCCTTGGCGCGCATGTTGTCGAGTTTCGCCTTGCGAACCGCCCGCAAATCGTGGCTGTTATCTGAATGGTTGTGTTGTTTTCCTGACTCATTTCTTTGTAAATTTACGTGTTTGTATGTTGGGCGCCGCCGAAAATATGGCAACAAAATTTATTTGGACATCTCCAGCATTCTCTCTATCGGGGCGAGGGCGTTTTTTATTGTCTGTTCGTCAAGCTCTATTTTGGGCTCGAGATTTTCAAGACACGCCAGCAGTTTTTCTGGCGTGTTCATTAGCATATTGCGGCAGTGCTGGGCGGGCTTGCCCGAGGATATCGCCGCAATGAAGGTCTTGTCGGGAATTTCGCGGCGCAGGCGGTGTATCATTTCCACGACGGTCGCAACTATTATTTTATCCGACGGGTATTCGCGGCAGAAGGAAATCATTTTTTCGGTGCTGCAAACGCAGTCGGCAACGTCGCGCACGTCTTTGGGGCATTCGGGGTGGCAGATTAGCGGGGTGTTCGGGAACGCCTTTTTGAGCGCCGAAAGCTCGTCGGCCTTGTACTGCGTGTGCGCCCAGCAGTAGCCGTGCCATAGAATCATTTTGCGCCCAAGCTGCTCCTCTATCCAAGAGCCGAGGTGCTGGTCGGGGGCGAAGATTATTTCCCTGTCCGAGGGAATCTGCTTTACGATGTCGAGGGCGTTGCCGCTCGTGCAGATGATGTCGCTTAGTTCTTTGACTTTCGCGCTGCAGTTTATGTAGGAAATTACGAGCGCGTCAGGGTGCTGCTTTTTGAAATATTTAAGCTCCACGGGGTCGCAGAGCTCTTCGAGCGTGCAGCCTGCGGCGTGGTCGGGCAGAACGACCGTTTTCGAGGGGTTGAGGATTTTTGCAGTTTCCGCCATGAAATCTACGCCCGCAAAGGCTATGACATCGGCATCGGTTTTCTTCGCCTGACGCGAAAGTCCGAGCGAGTCGCCGACGAAATCGGCAATTTCCTGAATTTCCCTACAGACGTAGTTGTGCGCAAGAATAACGGCATTGCGGCGCTTCTTGACCTCCAAAATTTTCTTTTGGACATCGCTTAATTCGCGTTTTGGGCAAAGATTTAACGGCGGGTATACGATTGTTTGCATCTTGTTTACCGAATGTTTTTAAGGTTCGGTATTTTTTATTTTCGGCGCGACTTGTCAAGCATTACAATTTCAGACGGAATTCCGGCAAAATCGCGCCGCCGCGCGACCGCCGGACGCCCCGAAGCGGAGCGCGAATTTTTTTGAAAATTTTTGTTGACACGGGGACAATTATATTAATGATTCATATTTATGAAACTTTAAAAATTAGACGGCGGGCTTGCCCCGCGGAGGCGGAGACTCTCCGCTTTTGCAGGGTCGGTTTGCGCCGCGGT
>DAVZIV010000135.1:0-4554 GCA_052273125.1 Candidatus Merdousia sp.
TCGGCCCACTTGATTTTTTAGCCCGCGAACTCCGCAGTTTTCGGGCTTTTTTTGCGCGCGGATTGTTTGCAATATTGTTACATCGCCGATTAAAAAAATTTATTTTTTTCTTGCGCAACTCTTTTCTTGCAACTACATTTTGGTTGCAAAATGAAAAAAGAAAAACTTCTGGCAAAACTGTTGAATAATCCGAAAGACTACAGGTGGGAAGAACTTTCGGCATTGCTGGCAGTTTGGGGGTATTACGAAACATCGACAAGTAAAACGGGCGGATCAAGGCGAAAGTTTTTCTGTCCGGACCGCCAGCCTCTTTACTTTCACAAGCCCCATCCGAAAGGAATTTTGAAGGGTTATCAAATAAAAAAAGTAGTGGAAACTTTAAAAACGGAAGGTTTGATATGACGGCATTAAGCACAATGACGCATCGCGGCTACACGGGCAGCATAGAGATATCGAAAGAAGACAACTGTCTCTGCGGGAAGGTTCTTTTTATACGGGCATTGCTTACCTATGAGGGGCAAACTTTAGACGAATTGCGCGAAGATTTCAAAGGAGTTGTGGACGAATATCTTGCGGACTGCAAAGCCAACGGTTGGACACCCGAAAAACCGTTCAAAGGTTCGTTTAATGTCAGAGTTTCGCCAGAAGTACACAGGGGGCTTGCCATCGCGGCGGCAAAACGGGGTGAAAGTCTGAATAAATATGTAGCGGAAGTTTTGTCGGCAAGCATT
This sequence comes from Candidatus Merdousia sp., assembly GCA_052273125.1. GTDB lineage: Bacteria > Verrucomicrobiota > Verrucomicrobiia > Opitutales > Intestinicryptomonadaceae > Merdousia. The sequence continues at coordinate 732 of DAVZIV010000135.1, forward strand.
TGAGATTTTTTTATTTAGCCCGCGAACTCCGCAGTTTTCGGGCTTTTTTTGCGCGCGGATTGTTTTAAAAATACATAAGCGTAGGTCCCGCTGAATTTTGCAGGCAAAAAAGCGCCGCGTTTTTTGCAGCGGCTTTTGGAAATGGAAGTTTTTTTGCCGAATTAGCTCTTTTGCGAATCCGCATTTTGCGTTTGCGCGTCAAGCGGAATGTGGGCGTTTGCCGTGTTTTGCAGCTTTTGGTAGTTGTTGTAGATGCGCTTCTTCAGCGACGATGAACTCACTCCGTCGCCGTAGGGGAAATACATTACGGCGATTCCGAGTTTTTCGAGGTAGTCGTACTTGCCCACCCAGTCGTCGCCGACTACGAAGACGTCGAAGTGCAGTTTCGACACCTTGTCGGTATGGTCGAGCGATTTTTGCGGAATTACAATGTCGGGGTATTTCAGCGCCTTGACGAGCGCTATTCTCTCTTCAAAGGGAATTATCGGCTGCGATTTGTACGACGCCACAAGTTCGTCGGTATTGACGCCGACAATCAGAATGTCGCCGAGCGCCCGCGCGTACTCAATCATCTTCAGATGGTTGGCGTGCAACATATCGAACGTGCCCGACGTGTAGACAACAGTTTTTCCGTTAACCATTTTTCACCTCTTTTATTACGGCGTTGAGTTTTTCGAGCAGGTCGTCAATGTCCGCCAAATCCGTATTGCCGATGTGCGAGACCCTGAAGAGCCTGTGCGCCAGCTCGCCGCCGCAGGGATTGACGTAAATTTTGTATTCGTCGGCGAGCCTGTGGATTACCTCTTCGGCGTCTATGTCTTCAAAATAAAGCGGCGTTAACAGGTTTGAAAGCGGGAATGGCGGAATTGTATAGCCCGCGGAGAGCGCCTTCTTTCTGAAGTACGCAGCCTTTTGAGCCACCGATTTCAGCCGAGCCTGCAACCCGCCCTCCTTTTCTATCATGGCGAGCATATCCTGCAACTCAAACATCACGCACACGGGCGGCGTGTACGGCGTCTGTCCGCGCGGAATGTTTACGAGGTAGTCTTTGAAGTCGAAATACTTTGACGGCGTTTTTTCGGCGGCGTTGATTTTGTCAATCATTCGCCTGCTGAAGGCTACAATCGCCATTCCGGGAGAGAGGCACAAGCCCTTTTGCGAGCTGATGATTGTGGCGTCTATGCCGTGCTTTTGCATGTTGTATTCGTCCGCCAAAAAAGTGCTGATGGCGTCTACAATGAACATCATATTGTTGCGCTTTGCGAAGCCGGCGAGCATTTCGATGTCGTAGAGCTGCCCCGTGGAGGTTTCGTGCAGGTTGACAAAGAGCGTCGTGTAGCCCTTGTTTTCAAAGGGGCGCAAATGTCCGGCTGTGAGGGTTTCGTTCCATTTCAAATCGACGGAATCGCACGGTATGTTGTGGTATTTGAGCAGTTCCACAAATCTGTGCCCGAACGAGCCGCCGTTTATAACGAGCGCCTTGTCTGCGGCATTCGTGCAGTTTTCCACAACCGCCTCCATTGCGCCCGTTCCCGACGCCGAAAGATAGATTATGCCGTTCTCGGCGGACGTTCCCAAAAATTCGCCCAGCTTCCCGAGGTTGTTTTTGACTATGTTGCCGAATTCCAGCGTTCTGAAATGCGGAAAGCCCTTTGCCCTCACGCTCGCCGTGCTCGGGTACATTTGAACAGGCCCTATTGTGAAAAGTTTCATTGTAAATATTCCTTAGTGCTGCTTTTTCAAAAATTGAACTGTTGGCGCTCTAATATGCAGTTTTTTTCTCCATTTGCAAGAAGTTATATCAATCTTGTTCTTGCGCGCCGCAATCGCGCTTGGAATGGAAAACGACGATTGGAAAATTTCGACAAAAAAACCGCCCTGCTTCTCTGACGGTTTAGGACTTGAAATGGTGGGCGATGAGGGACTCGAACCCCCGACAACCTGCGTGTAAAGCAGATGCTCTAACCAACTGAGCTAATCGCCCGCTTGAGTAAAATATTCGTCGGATACTGGCTGTTTTTATTCGGATTGCAAGCCTTTTTTTGCATTCGGGCGTTTTTAGGTCTTTTTTTCGCCGCGTTTCATTGCCTGAAGCGTTCTGACTTTCGGCAGGAAGTACGCAATGCTTCCCAGAAGCGGAACGAAAGACGCCCACACATACACCGTTTCAATCCCGAATTTGTCGGCTATATTGCCGAACATAGCCGACAGTATTCCCGCCGCGCCGAACGCCAGACCGAAGAACAGCCCCGAGACCATTCCGACTTTTGTCGGGAAGAGTTCCTGCGCGTAGACGAGTATTGCCGAAAAAGCCGACGACATCACAAAACCTATGATCATGCTCAGTATTACCGTCCAGTGCAGGTTGGCGTAGGGCATTATCAGCGCAAACGGCGCAGCCCCGAAAATCGACCACATTATAACCAGCCGCCTGCCTATTTTGTCGCCGATTGGCCCGCCCAGCAGCGTTCCCATCGCCGCGGAAAAGAGGAACATAAACAGCATTATCTGCGATGTTTCCACGCTCACGCCGAATTTTTCCATCAGGTAGAACGTGTAGTAGTTCGAAATGCTTATAGTGTATGCGTTCTTTGTGAATACCAAAAATATCAGTATTGCAAGAATTGTCATTACAAGCCCCTTTTTAAGCGGCACGGCGTCTTCGACCGGCTTTTTCTTCGCCGAAAGTTCCGCGCGTTTGCGCTCTTTAAGTATTTGCGAATACCATTTGCATACGGGAATCAGTCCCACTATTGCCACGAACGCGCACACCGAAAAAAGCGCCACGTTCTGTTGTCCGTAGGGGGAGACGAGCAGCGCGGCGAGAAGCGGTCCGACCGCGTAGCCCGTGCTTCCGCCCACTTGGAATATCGACTGCGCCAACCCCCTGTGCATATTCGACGCCATCGACGTGAGTTTTGCCGCCTCCGGGTGCAGAACCGAAGAGCCTACGCCCGAAAACAGCACTGCAAACATCAACATGGGCAGCGAATTTGAAATCGAAATCAGCAATACGCCCGTCATTGTAAATGCAAGCCCTATGGGCAAAAACCACGCGTTGGGCTTGCGGTCGAAGAGGTATCCGCAAAACGGCTGCATTATCGACGCCGAAATTTGGTATGTCAGCGTAACAATTCCTATCTGCGAAAAACTCAGCGCGAGGTTCGTTTTCAAAAGCGGGTAGATTGCCGAAATTACCGACTGCATAGTGTCGTTGAGGCAGTGGGCGAGGCTCAGAGCCAGCAGTATTCCGTAGAACGGTTTCGACGTGTTTTGCGATTCTTTCATAATATTGCAGTTTCGGTTTATGTTCCACTTGCGGCGTGTTTTTTCAACATATTTTATCTGTCTTTATTGCCTATCTGCCGAAAAGTTTCGGACGTTTTCGGCGCGGGTTGAAAAATTTTTTCGTTTTTTTTCGGGGTTTTTGCATAAATGCTTGAAATATGCGGCGAATGTCGTTGAATTCTCCGAAGCAATGCGGCAGTTCGCTTTTGCATTGTTTCCCAAACAATTCAAAATTTCATTTTTTATGGCAAATTTGGTAAACGTAAAATGGTTGTGTCAGGCGGGTTTCATTTTCGATACCGACGCAAAGAGAATAGTTGCCGACCCGTATATGTCGGACTCGTGCGCGCCGCGCTTTCCGCGAATGGTGCCCGTTCCCGTAAAATTTGAAAACCTCAAGCCCGACTACGTTTTCTTTTCGCACGACCACCGCGACCACTTCGACGAAGACAGCGTTGCCCCCATTTACAGATTGTACCCCGATGCCCTGTTTTCGGGCCCCGTAAGCACTGCCGACCATTTCAAGAAGATGGGC
>DAVZIV010000136.1:0-4547 GCA_052273125.1 Candidatus Merdousia sp.
ACGCCCTCTTGCGCGCCTGCGACTTCTGCGTGGAAAAAACTCTCAGAACCAAAGGGTACTTCGCGGGAAAGCTGGCGTTTTCGTACTCGAAAGTCGGCGGGGCGTCTTCGGAAATCGCCGTTTCGGATATGGTGTTTAAAAACATACGCGTGATTACGCGCGACAAATCCGATTCTCTCTGGCCGCATTTCTCGCCCGACGGCTCGCGCATCGCCTACACGGGCTACTACCGCGCGGGGCTGATGGACCTCTTCGGGATAGATTTGAACACAAACACGCGCAGAACGCTCGCCTCTTACAAGGGCAGCAACTGCGGCGGCGCGATGTCGCCCGACGGCTCGAAAATGGCGGTCGTGCTCACGTCTTCGGGCAATGCCGAAATTTGGGTGGGCAACGCTAACTGCAAGGGGCTCAGGCGCGTAACGCGCACATCGGCAACGGAGAGCTCGGCAAGCTTTTCGCCCGACGGCTCCAAGCTGATTTTTGCAAGCGACATTCGCGGCTTCCCCCAAATCTACACAATGTCCGTCAACGGCGGCAGAATGAAGGTGGTCAACACGCGCCTTAGCAAGTACTGTTCGGAACCCGACTGGAATTGGGTCAACCCCGAACTCATAGTTTTCACTATAGCTCAGGGGCGCGGCTTCCAGATTGCAACCTACAATTTCCGCACGGGCGAAGCAAAGGTTGTCAGCCGCGGCGCGAGCACGTCGGGGGCGAAATGGCTCAGCGACGGCCGCCACGTAGTCTGCCAAAAATCGTTCGGCAAAAACCGCCGCCTCTACGTCATAGATACGGAAACGGGCAAACAGACGGCGCTGCATTCGAGCGGCTTGGGCTCTCTTTCAGACCCAGATTTCGTCTACACGGCAAGGTAAGCAATGAACATTGTAACACTCGACTTGGAGGGAGTTTTAATTCCCGAAATTTGGATTGCCTTTGCCGAGGCTTCGGGAATTCCAGAGCTTCGCAGAACCACGCGCGACGAACCCGACTACGACAAGCTTATGCGCTACCGCCTCGACATTCTCGAGCGCAACAAAATAAAGATGTCCGACATTGAGCGCGTGATTTCCACCATAGAGCCCCTCGAGGGCGCGCGCGAGTTTATGGCGTGGCTGACTTCCAAGACGCGCGCGGTTATACTTTCCGACACGTTCGAGCAGTTCGCGCGCCCGCTGATGGCAAAGCTCGGCAATCCGACGCTCTTCTGCCACGATTTGACAATCAATTCAGACGGCTTCGTCTCGGGATACAACCTGCGCATTTCCGACCAGAAGCGCAAGACGGTCGAGGCGTTCAAGGCGCTCAATTTCAGGGTTTTTTCCGCGGGAGACTCCTATAACGACCTCTCCATGCTGCGCGCCGCCGACCGCGCCGTGATGTACAAGCCCACGGAGCGCTTCGCCGCCGAAAATCCCGACCTGCCCGTGGCGGTCAACTACGCGGAGCTCAAAGCCGCTTTCGAGCGCTTTATGGCGGAATAATAAAAAACATTTAAAAGCATTAAAAATTATGAAAAAAGCTCAAACAGACAGATACGCCGCAAGGGGCGTTTCGGCGGGGAAAGAGGAAGTCCACGCGGCGGTCGACAGGCTCGACGCAGGCGTATTCAAAGGGGCGTTCTGCAAAATTACGGAAGACTACTTGACGGGCTCGAAAAGCAAGTGCAACGTAATTCACTCCGACGGCAGCGGCACGAAGTCCATTATCGCCTATCTTTACTGCAAAGAAACGGGCGACGCCTCCGTGTTCAGGGGAATCTCGCAGGATTCCATAGTGATGAACATTGACGACCTTCTCTGCATAGGCGCTTTCGAGCGCGTGCTGCTTTCAAACACCGTCAACCGCAACGCGCGCAACTTTTCGGGCGCGGCGTTGGCGCAGCTGATTTTGGGCTCGGAGGATTTCCTCAAAAAGCTCCGCAAGCTCGGCGTGAAAATATATTCGGGCGGCGGCGAAACCGCAGACGTAGGCGACCTCACGGGCGCGGTTGTGGTTGACAGCTGCGCCGTTGCCGTAATGCGCCGCAAAGACGTAATTACCGGTTCGGAAATCAAACCCGGTCTCGCAATAGTCGGGCTTTCCTCGGCGGGCAAGGCAAAGTACGAAGACTTTGAAAACAGCGGCATCGGCTCGAACGGGCTCACGAGCGCGCGCCACGATATGCTTTCGCCCTACTACCGCAAAAAGTACCCCGAAACGTTCGATCCCAACACGGACAAAAAACTCGTCTACTGCGGGCCGTTCAAATTTGAGGACAAGCTTGAGGGGTCGAATATGACGGTAGCCCAAGCGCTCCTTTCGCCCACGCGCACGTACGCCCCCGTGATAATGAAAATTGCCAAGAAATATCCCAAACTGATAAAGGGGCTTGTACATTGCTCGGGCGGCGGGCAGACAAAATGCCTGCGTTTCGGCAGGGGCGTCCACTTCATAAAAGACAACCTTTTGCCCGTGCCGCCCGTTTTCAGGGCAATCCAGAAGGCGAGCAAAACTTCCGACAGGGAAATGTTCGAGGTCTACAATATGGGACACCGCATGGAAGTCTATTGTAAGCCATGCGACGCCGAAAAGGTTGTAAAGATTGCAAAGGGCTTCGGCATAGACGCTGCGGTAGTCGGCAGAACCGAAAAATCCAAGCGCGCCGACGGCAAAAACCACGTTTCCATTCGCTACAATTCGCAAACGCTCGAATACGGGCCGAGGGATTAGTTTTTGATTCTCCCGAATAAATTATAACAGGATTTGACATATGTTGAAAGCCGGTATAGTCGGTTTGCCCAATGTTGGCAAAAGCACTCTTTTTAACGCGCTTACGCGCTCGCGCAAGGCGGAGGCGGCAAACTACCCGTTTTGCACGATAGAGCCCAACGTCGGCGTTGTGGAAGTTCCCGACGCGCGCCTCGGCGTGCTCGCAAAAATTGCAAAAACGCAAAAGATAGTTCCCGCGGCGGTCGAGTTTGTCGATATCGCTGGGCTGGTCGCGGGCGCGAGCAAGGGCGAGGGGCTCGGCAACAAATTTCTGGCGAACATCAGGGAGGTCGATGCTGTCGTTCAGGTTGTCAGATGCTTTGACGACGGCGACATAATCCACAGTATGAACAGCGTCGATCCCGTTCGCGACATCGACGTAATCACGACGGAGCTGATTTTAAGCGACATTCAAAGCTGCGAAAAGCAGCTCGACAACAACCGCCGCAAGGCAAAGGGCATGGACAAAGACGCCATAAAGAACGTCGAGCTTCTCGAGGCGGTTTTGGCGCACCTCAACAAAAACAAGCCCGCAACTACGCTCGAACTTTCCGACGAGGACGCCGACAGGCTCAAGTCGTTTTTCCTGCTGACTTCCAAGCCCGTAATCTACGCCTGCAACGTTTCCGAAGACGACATTCTCGCAGGCGGCAACGACTACGTAAAGGCTGTAGCCGAATTCGCCAAGAAAGAACACAACGCCTCGACCTGCGTAATCTGCGCAAAGCTCGAGGAGGATTTGTCGGCGCTGGCTCCCGAAGAGGCAAAGGCGTATTTGAACGAATTGGGCGTGGAAGACAGCGGCGTTTCGTCCCTCATCAGAAAGACGTACGACCTCCTCGGCTTGGCGAGCTACTTCACGGCGGGCGAGCCCGAAGTGAGGGCGTGGACGTTCAAAAAGGGAATGACCGCCCCGCAGTGCGCCGGCATAATACATACAGACTTTGAAAAGGGCTTCATCAAGGCGGAAGTCGTTTCGTACGAAGACCTCGTTGCAGCGGGCAGCGTTGCCGCCGCTCGCGACGCGGGACACTACCGCTTGGAGGGCAAGGAATACGTATTCAAGGACGGCGACGTAGCCCTTTTCAAATTCAACGTTTAGCACTCTAAACCCCTATGAACGGAAGAATAGAGAAGATTTTTTCATCGCCGTATTTGACGGTCGCGCTTCTGTTTTATTCGGTGCTTTTGGTTTTTGCGGCGACGCTCGCGCAGGTGGATATGGGCATTGAGCGCGCGGCATCGGCGTATTTTGAAAGCTTCTTTGTCTTGGCGAAATTCGGCGCGGTGAAAGTGCCGCTTTTGGGCGGAGCGACGGTCGGGATTTTATTCGTGCTGAACGTCCTCTATAGTATGTTTGCGCGGCTGACGTTCGGGGCGTCGGGAATAGGCAATTCCGTTTTGCACTGCGCGCTTGTGTTGCTTGTCGTTTCGGGCGCGCTGCAGTTTTTTATGCGCCACGAGGGCAGGATGGTTCTGCGCGAGGGCGAGGCTACAGACACGCTGTTGGTTTCGTCATCGGGGTTGAATTCCGTTGAAAGACTTCCCTTTACCGTAAAACTTCTGAAATTCACCCGCGAAGACTGGCAGGGCAGCGACATTCCCAAAAGCTTTTCAAGCAAGATTGTCTTTTCGACGGGAAAATCGAACGTCGAGGCGCTTGTGGAAATGAACAATCCAGCCCTGTTTATGGGCTGGGCGTTTTATCAAACCTCCTACGCCGACGGCGGTAAAACAAGCGTATTGACAGCCGTTAAAAACCCCGCGCGAATGCTGCCGTGGGTGTCGGTCGG
>DAVZIV010000137.1:0-4517 GCA_052273125.1 Candidatus Merdousia sp.
CTCTTCAAAAATCACCTCGTCCATCTTGCTGCCCGTTTCAACGAGCGCCGTGGCAAGTATTGTAAGCGAACCTCCGCCCTCTATGTTGCGCGCCGAACCGAAGAACTTTTTGGGCTTCTGGAGCGCGTTGGCCTCCACGCCGCCGCTCATCGTCCTGCCGCCGTTGGGCATAAGGGCGTTGTAGGCGCGGGCAAGGCGCGTGATGGAGTCGAGCAGTATTACAACGTCTTCGCCGTCTTCGACCATTCTGCGGGCGCGGCTTATGACCATTTCCGCGGTGTGGACGTGGCTTGCGGCGTCGGCGTCGAACGTTGACGCGGCGACCTCGGCGGCGACGGAGCGTTTGAAGTCCGTCACTTCCTCGGGGCGTTCGTCCACAAGCAAAATTATCAGGTGGGCAGTCGGCACGTTTTCGAGAATAGAATGCGCCATACTCTGCATAAGAACCGTTTTGCCCGTGCGCGGCGGGGCGACTATCAAGCCGCGCTGCCCGAGCCCCACGGGCGCGAGCAAATCCACGGCGCGCATTGAAATGTTTGCCTTTTGAGGCTGTGTCTGGCTTTCCATTATTATGCGGCGCGTCGGGTAGTAGGGGACGAGGTCGTTGAATGCCACGACGTTCTTTACGGCGTCGGGATTGCCGCCCATAACCGAGCAGATTTTTACGGCGAACGGACATTCGCCGCCGTCGGGCAGCGCCGCCAAAACCTCGAGTTTGTGCCCGCGTTTGAGCGCGTATTTTTCAATGAAAAGCCGCGGGACGTAGACCGAGTATTTGAGAAGCCTGTAGTCGTCTTCGGAAAATACTACCGCCCCGCCCTGTCCGTTTTCAAACACGTCGAGATAGCCCGAGACTTTTACGAGCTTGCGCTGGGCCAGCGCGTGCGCGTAGAAGTCGAAAACGAGGCTGTTTTTGTTAAGTCCCGCCGAATGTGAGATTGCGAGGGCGTCGAGAGCCTCCGAAATTTCCTTCGGGGTCTTCTTGCAAATTTCGTCGAAATTTTCCAACGCCGAAAGCCTGCCGCATTCGGGAATGTCAAAGGAATACTCGGGCGCAAAAATTTCGGCAACCGCGCCGTTTTGCGCCTGCGGATTTTCCGCAGCGGCGGCGGGTTGGCTCTGCGGCCGGGCGCTTTGCAATGGCGCGGGCTCTTCGGCCGATTCGGATTTTTGCTCCGAAGATTCGTCGAGCATTTGCGCGTTCGAGCGCTCGAGCATTTCCCAATACGAAAGTTCGCCGTCGGGCTTTGCGCTTTGGATTTCGGGCTCTTCGGCAATGCCGGCGCTTGCGGGTGCATTTTCGGGCGTCCATGTTTGCGCCGGTTCGCCGTTTTGAATTTGCGCTTCGGCGCCGGTATTTTTCGGCAATGCTTCGGAAGTTTGTCCCGCCGATGCCGCGTTTTCAAAATCCGCCGAAACCGATTCTGCGGCGTTTGTGTCGGCAGTGTCGGCGTTTTCGCAATTTTTCAAAACGCGCTCGAGATTTTCCGCGGGTGCTTGTTCGGCTGCCGTTTTGCCGAAGTATGCCTGAGCCAAATATTCGGCTATTGCCTGCTCCGACTTGAGCACGTCCCAATCCAAAAGCTTCGCGGGATTTATGCCGCCGAAGTCGGTCTTGGGCTTGTTTTGGCGGTTTTGCTGGCGGTTGTTTTGGTTGTTGGGCTTGCCCTGTTGCTGTTGGTTCTGTCTGTTGCTTTGCTGGCGGTTCTGGCGGTTTTGGTTTTGATTTTGGCGGTTGTCGTTTTGCCGCTGCTGCTGGTTTTGCTGTTTGCGGTTGTTGTCGAACGCACCCTTTTTATTGCCGCGCCATTTGTTGTTTTGGCGGTCGCCGAACTGGCGGTTTTGCTGGAATTCGTTGCGCCTGTTGTTGCGGAAGTCGCGCTGGTTTTGCTGGCGCGGAGAATCGGCATTTTCGGCGCCGTCGGGCCACGGGCGCTCGTCGTCGGCTTCGGCGGAATCGGAGGCCTCGGAGGGATTTTCCGTATCTTCGCGCAAAGAGTTTCTGTAGTTGTCCTGAAGAAGGTCGTCGTCGGTAGTCGAATACGCGGAGAGAACGTAAGAGTCTTCGGAAAAATCGGAGTCGCGCGAATCGTCGGCATTTTCCGGCGAAGAATCCGCCTGTGCAAAATCGCGCCCGTCCCCGCGGGAATCTCCGCTGAAGGCAAAATCGTCGCCCGAGGGAACGAAGACTTCGCCGTCGGCAGTGTCGGAATCTGCCTCTGGGCTTGATTCCGACTGGCTTTGGTCCGTTATGTCGCGCCATTTTGGACCGTCTTGGCGCTTGAAATTTTTGAATCTTCCCCTGCCCGCCTTGCGGATACCCGAAGCCGCTTCGGCAAAGCGCGCCGCCGCTGCCTCGGAATCTTCGGGCTGCGGTTCGGGCGCTGTACGCGTTTCTTCGGGAGGCGACACAAACAATTCGGGCGTCTGAACCTCTTCGTCTGCGGGATTTTTCTTTGGCGGTCTGCCGCGCCTTTTTGGTTGCTGAGACGTTTGACCTGTCTGGTTTTTCGGCGGTCTGCCGCGCCTCTTGGGCTGCGTTATTTGCGATTCGTCTGTGTCTTGCATTTGCTTATTTTAAACGTGATAAAACGAGAGCCGCCTGTTTTTTGAGGAAATCCGTCGAAGTCTCGTTGAACAAAACAATGTCGGCCAATTCGGCCTTTTTAAACGGCGGCATTTGCAGGGCATCGCGCTCGAGTATTTCTTCGAGACTCATTCCCCGCCCGAGAAGACGCTCTCTGCGTACCCTCTCGCTACAGAGAACATCAATGCATAAATCGAAGTTTCCTTCAAGCTTTTTTTCAAACAGCAGCGGAACTTCAACTACCGTAGGCGCGTCTGGCGCCGACTGCGCGCGCCACATTCGCTCGACCGCTGGATGGACTGCCCTTTCAAGCGCGGCGAGTTTTTGCGCGTCCGAAAACACAGCTGCGGCTATTGCCTTGCGGTCGGGCTTTCCGTCTTTATACGCCGAATTGCCCACAATCTTCAGAAGGATTTCGCGCACGGCGGCGTCTTCCTCCAACGCGGCGTGGGCGAGTTTGTCGGCGTCGAGAACCTTCACGCCGAGCGATGCGAAAGCCGCCGCGGCGGCGCTCTTGCCGCACCCCATCGCACCGGTCAATGCTATTGTTGTTTTTCCCATAACATGCGCGTAAAAAATCTTCAAAAAAAATGCCGCGGCAATGCGGCGGCGCGCGGTTGCAAAACTCCGCCGACTGTCGAAAATCGCGCGGCGCTATTCCGGCTTTTCCGCGGCCTTGTGCTCTTTGCGTTCCTCGCGCAGGAAATCGCGGGTTTGTCGGCGAAGGCGTTTGAGTTTTTTTTCCACCTTGAAAAGCTCCCTGTTAGAAAGGCGGTTGACAAAGCACACGCCGTCGAGGTGGTCGAACTCGTGCTGGACGCATCTGGCGAATAGTTCATTGCAGACGAGCGTGTGCGGCTCTCCGTCGGTGTCGAAATATTTTAGGCGCACGGTATCCACGCGTTCGACTTCCGCGAAAATTTCGGGGAACGACAGGCACCCCTCTTCCGCCGTGATTACGTATTCGCCGACGAGTTCAAGCTGCGGGTTGACTGCCACAAACGGCATCGCTATGTCGAGCGGCAGCGGCGCGCCGTCTATTGTGAACTCGCACGGAATGTCGGGGTTGGCGCGGCGTCGCATATCTATCACAAAAACGGAGGCGTCTACGCCTATTTGCGGCGCCGCCAAGCCGAGGCCGTTTGCCTCGTACATTGAATCGAGCATATCGCGCGCCAGTGCCTTCAGGGAGTCGTCGAATTTCTCCACGGGCTTCGTCTTTTGGCGCAGGATTTCCTCTCCGTATTTTGTAATGCGCTTTGCGGGCATAATTAGAATTCCTCTTCCTCTTTGGGAGCTTTGGGAAGTTTGCCGTTTGTTGTCATAATGAGCACGGGCTCTTTATTTTTAAGCCAGATTTTGTGCTCTTTATATATCTTCGCCGAACCGAAGCGCACGGCTTCGTCGATTGTTTTTATCGGCATTCTGCGGCCCTTCGGGGTGATGTTGAAGTCGTATGCGCCGTAGTAGAGCTTTTGCAGGGCGCTTTGCGGGGCGTCGTCTGCGGGAATTTGCACGACCCAGCCCGAATATTCAAAGCCCGTTTCGGCTATTTTTCCGTACGGGTCGTTCACCACAACGACGAACTGTTTTTTTACTGCGGGTTCTTTCTCCGCTGCGTCTTTTGCCGCCTCTGTCTCGTTCTTAATGTCCTCTATTATTTTTGCTATTTGTGTGGTCTCTACCTTAGCTCTCTTGAGGACAATCTCTACCAACTCTAAATCTACTTTTGCCATATTGATTCCATCCTCTCACCCCTCCCCCCTCCTGTCAATATTTTATCTTGTGGCGCAGCGATGCGCATAGCGCAAATCGCTGCTTTGACCCGCTCGGCGGGTTTCGATTATGTGACACACGGATTTTTCTCCCGAAAAATATTCCGTGCTTTGTCAGTGAATCTCATTAAACTTTCTAAATGGGGATAGGCATA
>DAVZIV010000138.1:0-4516 GCA_052273125.1 Candidatus Merdousia sp.
GTTTCGGCGGCGGGTTCGTCTTCGCCAAGAAGATAATCGACGCCACCGCAAGCGCGTCGGCGGCGGCTCTCGCGGGGTTCGAGCGAATGTACTCCGACCGCCGCCAGCCCGGCACGCTCGTCTTTAAAATCTGCGGTTACGACCCCAAGAACATAGACATAGTTGCGTTGAACGCAAACTACAAGGCGGCAATCGCCCGCGGCGAGCTCGGCAAAAAAGACCTCTGGACAAGCATAAAACACCTCGTCTTGGAGCGCGGCGAAAACTGCCTGTACGTCAAAGACGCCGACAATTCCACGCCCGTGCGCTTTTCGCATTCCAATATTCAGGGGCGCAAAATTCTCATGCGCGTATTCAGATTTTTGAAGACGCAAAAGGGTTTTGAAAACCTCAAGATGGATTCCGTCAAGACCGAAGTCGGCGTGCGCGAAACCTACCGCGTAGTCGGCGAAAAAATAATGACGGGCGAAGAATACACAACTGGCAAACTCTTCCCCGACAGCCTCTGCTACTCGTACTATCCCACCGATATGCACGATATGAAAGGCCTGAAGACTACCTACCTAAAGGAGGGCGTCTCTCCCACTATCCCGCTTTCGGTTCTCACGCCAAAGGGCGCAAAAAATATGCTTGTTGCGGGGCGCTGCGCCAGCGCCGACCGCCTTGCAAATTCGGCAATGCGCGTTCAGGCGTCGTGTATGGCAATGGGGCAGGTTGCAGGCTGCGTGAGCGCATTGGCGGCAAAGGCAAATGTCGCGAACTCCGCCCTCAATCTCGACGAAGTGCGCCGCATGCTCGTCCTCAACAAGGCAATAGTTCCCCCGAAATTGTCGTAAATTTACAATTCTCGGCGTGCGGTTTTCCCGAAGAAGAGCCCGCGCGTTGACCGTATTTTTCAACCAACTTAACAATATGCACATAAAAAAGATTATCGCCTTAACTATTTCCGTGTTTGCCGCATGCGCATTCGCCCAGTCGGACTTCGACAACGTTGAAATTGTAATCACAAAGGCCGACGGCTCAAAAACAACCTCCACGCGCGCCCTCGAAAAGCAGAAAGACGGCGCATACCGCCTCTGCATTCCCACCTACGAACTCACGGGGGACATTTTGGACATCGACATTTTCGGCAAATTCGCCAAAGCCAAAAAGGGCGAAGAGGGCTACTTCATTATGCCGCCTAATTCGATAGGCTCTTTCAAGCTCGACAACGGCAGGATAGAGCAGCGCCGAATGGGGTTGCCGGTTTTCGGAATGAAAACCCCGCGCGGCGCGTACGCGGCAATAGTCAAGGGGCTGCGGTTTGAATTTTCGGGAATTGTTGAGGCAAAGGACGGCAACTACATACAGTACCCGCGCTTCCACATCAAGGGCATCGAGTTTGCCCCGTACGAAGACTTGGTTGTTGATTTCTATAAACTCGAGGGCAAAGACGCCGACTACTGCGGAATGGGCAGGGCGTACCGCAAGTACCAGCTCGACCGCGGCGAAGTCAAGCCAATCAGGGAGCGCATAAAAACGAGCCGCTCGCTGAAATACACAACCGAGTCTATCTTTATGCGCATAAAGCACGGAACAAAGTATTCCGACCGCAAATATCCGTTCCAAACCGCCGAAAACGAACCCGTAATTCCAGTCGCAATGAGTTTCGACGGCTTTATGGACAAAATGCGCGAAATCCACAGCCGCGGCATGAAAAACGTCGAAATGTGCTTTGTCGGCTGGAATATCGGCGGCTTCGACGGACGATTTCCCGATCTCTTCCCGCCCGAGCCCAAATTCGGCGGAGAGGCGAAGATGAAAGAGGCAATCGCCCTCGGCAAGAAACTCGGCTTCCAGATGACAAACCACGTCTGCAATACGGACTTTTACCGCGTCGCAAAGCGTTTCGACGAATACGCAATTTCAAAGACCGAAGACGGCATTTTGCGCAAATATGCGTTTATGTCGGGCGGGCAGGCGTACAACCCCTGTTTTCAGGTCGTCTGCGACAGGTACGTAGACGAAGACTACGATGGTCTGAACAAGCTCGGCTTCACCTGCGGCACGCAGCACATAGACGTAACAAGCGCCATTATGCCCTACACCTGCCACGACCCCCGCCACCCCTGCACGCGCAAGCAGACAGCCGACTACCAAAACAAAATCGGCGAAAAATGCAAAAAATACTTCGGCGGCTTTTCCTCCGAGGCGGGCTACGACCACGTCGCGCGCTCGCTCGACTACGTCCTCTACACCAACACGTTTTTCCGCAACAAGGCAATGAAGCACAAATGGAAAAGCAAGCCCAATCCGATGTTTGACGACCGAACCGTTCCCTTTTGGCAAATCATTTATCACGGCATAATCCTGAGCAATTCCGACTGGGACACCGTAGACTTCTACCGGCCCCTCAAGCAGATTCCCGAATGTACCGTCTGGCGCAGGCTTCAATTTTGGGAATACGGCGGGCGTCCGTCGTTCTATTGGTACAACGGCAAATATATGGACGAAATCCAAAAAGTCTACGAGCGCTATCAGCCGATGGTCTACCTCCAGTACGAATTTATGGACTACCATTGCGAAATTTCCAAAGGCGTCTTCCTCACCCGCTATTCCGACGGCAGCGAGGTCGTCACAAACTACAACAAAACGCCTTTTACGTACAAAACGCATTCCGTTCCAGCCGAAGATTTTATTCTTGTCCGCGCCGAAACCCCGTCAAAAGACGGCTTTTGGTCGAAGCTGACAAAATTCTTCAAGCGCGGCTGATTTTCCCGCAGACGCGCGTAATACGCCCCGTCGCAAAGAGGTTTCGGCGGGGCTTTTTTGTCGGCGTGCCTCACATCGGCGTTCCGAGTCGGGCAATCCCGCTTCCGAAAACCGCCGTCGGGGTGGGGAATGTCGAAAAAAAAGCTTTTCAAAACCCTCTTTGCGGATAAAATGCGCCGCCGTCAATTATTATGGAAAAGAATTTCTACATAACAACAGCAATAGACTACGCAAACGGCTCCCCCCACTTGGGGCACGCCTACGAAAAGGTGCTCACCGACGTCATAGCGCGTTGTCGCCGCCTCAAGGGGCAGAATGTCCACTTTCTTACTGGGCTTGACGAGCACGGGCAGAAAGTCCAGCAGAGCGCCAAAAAAGCGGGCATAGCTCCTGTTGAATTTTGCGACGCTCAGGCGGAAAAATTCCAGTCCATGTGCAAAATGCTCAACATTTCAAACAGCGACTACATCAGAACTTCGCAGCCCCGCCATGTAAAAGTAGTCGCCGAAATTCTTCAAAAACTCTACGACAAGGGCGAAATCTACAAGTCGGAATACAAGGGCTTTTACTCCACGCGTCAGGAGCAGTTCCTTCAGGAGAAGGACAAGGTTGACGGCAAATGGCCTGAAATCTTCGGCGAAGTTGTCGAAATTACCGAAAGCAACTACTTTTTCAAGCTCCGCCAGTATCAGGACTGGCTCGTGAAGTACATTACCGATAACGAGTCTTTCATCTATCCGCGCTTCCGCGCCAAGCAGGTTATTGAATTCCTCAAAGAGCCCCTCAACGATCTCTGCATTTCGCGCCCCAAAGAGCGCCTTGCGTGGGGCATTGAGTTGCCTTTCGACAAGGACTATGTCACCTATGTCTGGTTTGACGCCCTCGTAAACTACATTTCCGCCGTAGGCTACGGCACGCCCGAATTTGAAAAGAACTGGCCCGCCGACTTCCACGTTATCGGCAAAGACATTCTCGTTCCGCCGCACTCGGTCTACTGGCCGATTATGTTGCACGCCGCGGGCGTCGAGTTGCCGAAATCGCTCTTGGTTCACGGCTGGTGGCTCTCCTCTGGCGAGAAAATGTCAAAGAGTCTCGGCAACATCGTAAACCCGCTCGACCTCATTGGCAAATTCGGCGCCGACGCCTTCAGGTATTTTCTAATGCGCGAAATGAATGTGGGGCAGGATTCCGACTTCTCCCTTTCGCTTTTCGAAACCCGCTACACTTCCGATCTCGGCAACGACCTCGGCAACCTGCTCAGCCGTTTGCTGAACATGGGCAAGCGCTATTGCGACGGCGTAGTTCCCGCCGCGGGTGCCGACGAAGATTTCGAGGCGCAGCTCAAGAAGCTTGCCGCCGAAACTTCCGCAGAGGTTTTGCGTCTTTATGACGGAATGCAATTCCACATTGCCCTTGAAAAGACTTTCAACTTCATCAGGGCAATAAACCGCTATGCCGAGCAGCGCGCGCCGTGGAAGCTTGCCAAGAGTGCCGAGGCTGCCGACAGGCGGCTTCTAAACGCAACTCTTGCCAATATGGCGGAGGCTGTCAGAATTTCAGCCGTTTTGCTTCTGCCCGTTATGCCTTCCGTAGCCGAAAAGATTTTAACGCTTTTGGGCGCGGGCAAGGTCGAAGTTTTCGAGGGCAACACGCAATGGTCGAATATTCTCGAGGGCAAAACTCTCGGGGCGCAGGAGATTCTCTTCCCCCGCCCCTGCTAAAAACGCTTAAAACGCGCGAGGGCGCGTAATGGTTAGCGTGGCGT
>DAVZIV010000139.1:0-4478 GCA_052273125.1 Candidatus Merdousia sp.
GGGCGTAACTCGGCAGCCGTATTCGCGCAAAATTGCGGCAGTTTGGCAATTTTTTAACTTTTTTAAGAAAAGCGAAAATTTTGTATTGACTTTTGAAAACAAATAATCACTACTAAAAAGATAATGATTAACCAAACAGCATTCCGAAAAACTCCAACGTCCGCAAAAAGCGCGTATACAAAAGCCGCCGCCCGCGCCGTTGCTGCCGCGCATTCGTTTTGCAAATTCCGATGTAGAAGATGCGCCGCTTGGCGGTAGGGATCGTGCGGTGTTTCGCGTTTGGATAACTTGCAAAACAAAAAATTTTAAAATTTAAATTTAATCGAAAAAGGAAAAATAAAATGAAAATTGCAGACAGCATTCTTGAACTCATCGGCAACACGCCGCTGGTTCGCATAAACAGACTCAATAAATCGCAGGCTACGGTTTTGGCAAAGCTCGAGTTTTTCAACCCGTCGGGCTCGGTCAAGGACAGGGCGGCAATAGCGATGGTTGAAGACGCCGAAAAGCGCGGCGTCTTGCAGCCCGGAGCGCTCATAATAGAGCCCACAAGCGGCAACACGGGCATAGGTCTTGCCTTGGTCGCTGCGGTGAAAAAATACAGGCTCATTTTGACGATGCCTGAAACTATGAGCCTTGAGCGCAGAAAATTCCTGCTGAGCTTCGGAGCGGAACTCGTGCTTACCGACGGCTCAAAGGGTATGTCGGGCGCGATTGCAAAGGCTCTGGAACTGCAGAAGGAAAATCCGGGTTCGTTCATTCCGCAGCAGTTTGAAAACTTCGCCAATTCCGAAGCCCACCGCAAAACCACGGGCGTTGAAATTTGGAACGACACCGACGGCAAGGTAGACATTGTCGTTGCGGGCGTCGGCACGGGCGGCACTGTAAGCGGCATCGGGCAGGCTTTGAAGCAACGCAATCCCGCGGTCAAGATTTACGCGGTAGAGCCAGACACGTCGCCGGTTCTTTCGGGCGGAAAATCCGGACCCCACAAAATACAGGGAATAGGCGCGGGATTTGTCCCCAAGATTTACGATTCAAAAGTAGTAGACGGCGTAATACGCGTTTCGGACGAAAACGCCGGAGACACCGCAAGGCGTCTTGCAAAAGAGGAGGGCATACACTCGGGCATTTCCGCAGGCGCTGCAATGTGGGCTGCGCTGGAGCTTGCCCGGAAGCCCGAAAACGCGGGCAAGACGATTGTCGCCATTGTTCCCGATTCGGGGACCCGCTACCTTTCCACTTGGCTTTACAGTTAGAGAATGCGGACTGCCGCGCACCGCGCGGCGCGTCTTCAAAGGGCGTCGTAATTTTGCCGACGCCTTTTTTTCCGCCGCCGAGTGCGGGCGCCCCGAATTTTACGGCTCGGCGCAGCGCGGAGAGAGTTGCCTTTCCCCCGCAGACAGGCGCGCCTACTTGCGCTTTTGCGCGACTATGTCTGCGCAGATTCGGCAGATTTGGCGGGCGAGGTTTTCTTTGGTGTCGAAGCCCGATTCAATGACGGAAAGGTCGCTTTTTATCACGGTTATTTTGTTGTTGTCGGAGGCAAAGCCTATGGATTTGTCGGAGACGTCGTTTGCCACTATGGCGTCGAGATTTTTTGCGGCGAGCTTTTTCTTTGCGTAGCCGACGACATCGTTTGTCTCGGCGGCAAAGCCCACGGTTATGCGGTTGCCCTTGTTTGCCGAAAGAGTGGCGAGAATGTCGGGAGTGCGCTCGAGCTGTGGGTTTAGGTCTATTTCGCCCTTTTTCGTCTTGTGGTCGGCTTTGAATTTCGGGCGGACATCGCTTACTGCCGCCGACATAATCAGAATGTCGCATTTCCCGAATTCGGCGCGGCAGGCGCTGAGCATATCTTCGGCGGATACTACGCGCAGGGTCTTTACGCCGTCTATGTCGGGAAGCGCGCACGCGCCCAGAACAAGCGTGGTATCCCAGCCCACTTCCTTCGCCGCGCGCGCAATGTTCCAGCCCATTTTGCCCGTAGACGGGTTGCTGATAAAGCGCACTGGGTCGAAATATTCGCGCGTCGCGCCCGCGGTGATGAGGCATCTGATTTTTTCCATAGTGCCATTATCCGACCATCTTCGGCGTCATTGCAAACATTTTCGGGAACGTTTTTACTTGATGTTTGTTCTCCGCGCTTCTTTATTGGGTGGATTCTATGTGCATTGGAGAAAAGAATTCTGCGGCTATAATGTCGGTGTTCGCCGCCGCGGCGCTGACGTGTTTCAAGCTGCTCGTCGGCGTCTTGACGGGCAGTTTGGGCATTCTTTCCGAGGCTCTGCACTCGGCGCTGGATTTGCTCGCAGCGGCAATGACTTGGTTCGCCGTGAAATTTTCCGACAAGCCCGCCGACGACGAACACATGTACGGACACGGAAAAATAGAAAACCTTTCGGCGCTCGTGGAGGCGGTTCTGCTGTTTGCAACGTGCGCGTGGGTAGTGTGGGAGGCCGTTTCGCGCCTGACTTCGGGCGAAACGCAGATCGAAATAACGTTTTGGGCTTTCGCGGTTGTCGTGGCCTCCATACTGGTGGATTTTTTCCGTTCGCGCCACTTGATGAAGGTTGCAAAGAAGTACAACAGTCAGGCTCTCGAGGCGGACGCGCTCCATTTTTCCACCGACATTCTAAGCTCGGCGGTCGTGCTTGTCGGCTTGATTTCGGCGTCTCTCGGGTGCCACAGCGCCGACGCCGTTGCGGCTCTCGGCGTTTCCGCCATTGTCGCCGTTGTCAGTTTTCGGCTTGCCTCGCGCGCGGTTGCCGCGCTGATAGACACTGCGCCAATCGGCATTGCCGACGAAATTTCCTCCATAATCAAAAACACGGGCGGGGTCGTCAAGTGGCACGACTTGCGCGTGCGCGGCAACGGCTCGCAGTTCGATGTAGAGGTGAACATTCACGTTTCGCGCAATCTCACCATTGTGGAAGCCCACGACATTTCGGAAAATCTCGAATGCGGAATCAGAAAGAGGCTCGGCTGCCAATCTATCGTGAGCATTCACGTAGAGCCCGACGCTTAGGAGTTCCGCCCCGCGCGCCGACCGCGCCCGATTAGTTTTTGCAGAAAATCCTTCCCGAAAGACGGAGGATTTTCTGTCTTTTGTTTCGGCGATTTTGGCGTTTGGGCGGTGTCGGGTCTGCCGTTTTGCAATTTTTATTTGGAAACGATGTTTATCTGTCAAAAAAAATAATTGACTTTTAAAGTTTTGTTTTAAATGCTAAATAAAAAGCGCGGGAAAGACGAGCTTGAGTTTCCGCCTGCCCGCCCGTTCTCCAACCGCAAACCAATGTCAGAATATGAAGATGAAAAAATTTATAAACAAACCCGAAAATCTCGTCCCCGAACTGCTCGAAGGGCTTGCCGCGGCGTATCCGGACAAGGTTAAGCTCGATGGAAAGGTCGTTGTCAGGGCTACTCCGAAAGACAAATCCAAAGTGGCGGTCATAACGCTTGGCGGCGCGGGGCACGAGCCTGCGCTTAGCGGTTTTGTGGGCTACGGAATGCTCGACGCAAGCGTAGTGGGCGACATTTTCGCCGCACCCAATGCTATGACGGTTGCGGAGGGCTTGCGCAAGTTTAAGGATTACGCGGGAATTTTGCTTGTCGTGCTCAACCACGCAGGCGATGTTATGAGCGCAAATATGGCGTTGAAAATGGCAGCTCGCGAGAAAATCAATGTCAAGAGCGTTTTGGTTGCCGAAGACATCAGTGCCGGACGCAATGCCGAACAGAAAGACCGCCGCGGTCTGGCGGGCTGCATTCCGCTTATAAAAGTTGCGGGAGCTGCGGCGGAGGAGGGCAAGAGCCTCGACGAAGTTTTGGCAATAGCCGAAAAATTCAATTCGCGCATTGCGACGCTCGCAGTTGCAATGACGGGCTGCACACACCCGCAAAACGGCTCGCCCATTGCGGAATTGGGCGAGGACGAAATGGAAATCGGCATGGGGCAGCACGGCGAGGGCGGCGGCGGCAAGACCGCAATCAAGACTGCAGACGAAACCTCCGAGATTATGTTTAAAAACCTCGCCGACGCGGTGGAATTGAAGTCCGGCGAACGCGTGTTCCTCGTAATCAACGGTACGGGCGCGTGCACGCCGATGGAAATGTCCATAGTCTTCCGCGCGTGCGTAAAGCTCGCCGAAAAAATGGGCGCGAAAGTCGAATGCGGAATAATAGACGAATTCCTCACCGTTCAGGAAATGGCGGGTTTCCAAATGATTTTGTGTGTTGTTGACGACGCCCAGCTTGCGGCGCTGAAGGCGAAGAGCAATGCGCCCTACTGGACATGCTTGGGAGAATAGTTTTATGGAACTGACACTTGAAAAACTAAAGGCAATGTTTGCTGCCGCCGCCGATGTGGTCGCCGCAAACGAGGGATATTTCTGCAAGCTCGACGCCGCCTGCGGCGACGGCGACCA
Organism: Candidatus Merdousia sp.; assembly: GCA_052273125.1. GTDB lineage: Bacteria > Verrucomicrobiota > Verrucomicrobiia > Opitutales > Intestinicryptomonadaceae > Merdousia. The sequence continues at coordinate 4,425 of DAVZIV010000139.1, forward strand.
CGGTGTCGCAATAAAGGGCGCAATCTCCGCCGCCAACAATTCGCTTCAGGCGGC
>DAVZIV010000140.1:0-4456 GCA_052273125.1 Candidatus Merdousia sp.
AATCTGTCGGCGGCGAAGCCCGCAAAGAGCAGGCAGAACGCCAGCACCCAGCAGAATGTTGTGCCCACCAAGCCCGACTGCGCGGGCGTCATTTGCAGAGAGTCTGCAATCTTGCCCAGAAGCGTGTTGTAGAGCTGTCTGTCTGCCTGATTTATCCAGAATGCGACCCACAGCAGAATAAGAACTTCCCACTTGTAAAAGTCGCTTGTTTTTGTCTTACCTAATTGATTTGTTCCCATATATAGTTTCCTCAAAAATTGCGAAAACGGAATTTGCCCAATTCCGTTTCAATCAGTATTTCTTTATCCTATGGGGACGCGCCTTTGTGTCAATACTTTATGCGCCGAAAATCCCGCGTTTTTTGCGGGTTTTGCGGGCGCGTTTTAGCCATGCGGTTCGGCGTTTTGCCTCACCGAAAACGCCTCGCCCGAGTTGAGCGCGGTTGTGGTTCCGTTTTCGGCGCTGATTAGCAGGTTGCCCGAGGCGTTTATCCCGACTGCCGTTCCCGTTATTTTGCGTGCCCCGCAGGCGGCTTTGACGGGCGAATTGTACAGGTAGTCGAACTCGCCGAAGCGCGCGAGCGATGAGGTCGAATCCGCCGCAAGCTCCCGCGCCATGGCGTCTGCGGCAGCGGCGGCAACATACTCAATTCCGCGCTCGGCGGCGTCGGGGGAGAGTCGGGGGAATATGTCGGCGGGGGCGACGGAAAGTCCGCGCGGTGGGGTGGTTTTTGATAGATTGTAGTTTATCCCTATTCCGAAAATTATTTTGTATCCGTTTTTGTTAGGAAGCAGTTCGGCGAGCATTCCCGCGATTTTTGCGCCGTCCGGCGTGTAGATGTCGTTTGGCCATTTCAGCATTGCTTTTTCGGCGCACATTTCGTTGAGGGCGGCGCACACCGCCACTCCGCAGCGTACCGTTGCCGACTCGAGCAGCTGCGCGGGTTTTCCCGACATATCCGCCGCAATCGACATACATATCGACGCTCCCTCTTCGGAAAACCAGCTTCGCGACATTCTCCCGCGCCCGCGCGTCTGACGCCGCGCCGCGACCGCAAACGGCATTTCTTTCTTTTCCGACATTTCAGCCGCGAGCGTGTTCGTGCTTTCGCACTCGTCCACCACAAAAGCCCGAATATCGGAATTAAATTGATTTTCGAGAAAATCTGATAGTTTTTGCGCGTCCATAGTTGCGTTTTCTTGGGGGGAATCTACACCGTTGTTTTTGCCAGTCAAGTTTTGCGTTTTTTGCGGAAAAAAATTTGCGTTTTTTTTGCGCCGAACCGACAAAAAAGGCGCGGATTCAACCGCGCCCTCATTCGTGCAATTTCGCCCGAAATTACATTTTGCCCCAGTGCTTGAGCAGTGTGGTGCCGATTACCGACGGGGTGTCGGCAACGGCGATACCCGCTTCGCGCAGAGCCTTGATTTTGTCTTCAGCCGAGCCCGAGTTGCCCGAGACTATGGCGCCTGCGTGGCCCATTCTGCGGCCTTTGGGGGCTGTGCGGCCTGCGATGAACGCAGCGCATGGTTTCTTGCAGTTTGCCTTCATCCATTCCGCGGCCTGCTGTTCGCCGTTGCCGCCGATTTCGCCAATCATAACGATTGCTTCGGTTTCGGGGTCGTCATTGAACATCTTTACGGCGTCGAGGTGGCTCGTGCCGTTGATGGGGTCTCCGCCGATACCGATAACCGTGCTCTGTCCGTAACCGAGCTGTGTGAGCTGCCAGACGGCTTCGTACGTCAAAGTGCCCGAACGGCTGACTACGCCGACGTTGCCCTTGCGGTGAATGTAGCCGGGCATAATGCCGATTTTGCATTCTTCGGGGGTGATGATGCCGGGGCAGTTGGGGCCTATGAGGCGCGACTTGCAGCCCTGCTGCATCAGGCGCGACTTTACTATTGCCATATCCTTTACCGGAATGCCTTCGGTAATGCAGATGATAAGCGGAATCTGCGCGTCAATCGACTCGAGAATCGAGTCCGCCGCGAATGCCGGAGGAACGAAGATTACGCATGCGTTTGCGCCTTCCTTTTCGACCGATTCGGCAATCGTGTTGAACACGGGAACTTTGTCTTCAAAAAGCATTCCGCCCTTGCCGGGGGTAACGCCGGCTACAACCTTTGTGCCGTAATCCAAGCACTGTTTTGCGTGGAACGAGCCTTGGCTGCCTGTAATGCCGCTAACTACTACTCTTGTGTCTTTGTTTACGAGTACGCTCATGATTGTTTCCTTAAATTTTGAAAATTATTTGTTTTCGGCAGCCACAATCTTGACGATTTTTTCGGCTGCGTCCGCCAGCGATTCCGCCGTTGTGAGCTTGATTCCGCTTTCGGCGAGCATCTTTCTGCCCGTATCTACATTCGTGCCTTCCAGACGGACAACCAACGGGAGCTTCAAACCGACGTTCTTTACCGCCGCTATTACGCCCGCGGCGATGACGTCGCACTTCATGATACCGCCGAAGATGTTTACCAAGATGCCCTTTACGTTGGGGTCTTTGAGCAGAATGTTGAATGCCTGTGTGATTGCCTCTTCGTTTGCGCTGCCGCCGACGTCGAGGAAGTTTGCGGGGTTGCCGCCGAAGTACTTGATGATGTCCATCGTAGACATTGCCAAGCCCGCGCCGTTTACCATGCAGGCGATGTTGCCGTCCAAGGCGATGTAGTTGAGGCCGTATTTGTGGGCTTCAATTTCCTTGGGGTCTTCTTCGTGCGGGTCGCGCAGGGCTTCGATGTCGGGGTGGCGGAAAAGTCCGTTGTCGTCGAAGGAAACCTTGGCGTCGAGGGCCACAATTTCGCCATGCTCCGTGAGAATGAGGGGATTGATTTCAACCAGCGAGCAGTCCTTTTCGACGAAGAGCTTGTAGAGACCCCTGATGATTCCGACGAACTGTTTCTTCTGGGCTTTGTCCATACCGAAGCCGAAGAAGAACGCCAAGCGGCTGGCTTGGAAGTTCTGCAAGCCGATATCGGGGTCTACCAGCATTTTCATAATCTGGTCGGGTGTTTCTGCGGCGACTTTTTCAATGTCCATACCGCCTGCCGTGGAGGCAACTATTGCAATCTTGCCGGAGGCTCTGTCCATCAAAATGGAGAGATAGTATTCCTTCTTGATGTCTTGGGGCTGGGCGAAGAAAACCGTGCCTACTACCTTGCCCGCCGCGCCCGTCTGCTTTGTAATGAGGGTGTTGCCGAGCATTTTCTTGGCGGTTTCGTGCGCGTCTTCGCGCTTGACGAATTTTACGCCGCCCTGAAAGCCGTCCTTAAACGTGCCCTTGCCGCGGCCGCCTGCGTGTATCTGCGACTTTACAACAACGTGATCGCCCTTGATTTGTGCGATGGCGTCGTCAAATTCAGCTTCGGACTTTACGGCTATACCGTCCTGAACGGGAACTCCGTATGCCTTGAAGAGTTGTTTTGCCTGATATTCGTGGATATTCATATCTTACTTTAATCTGTATGTTTATATTTAAATACGAATCTTAAGAAATAACCTCAAACGCGGTGCGAAAAACGTTTGTCCGAATTGTCCGCATTTAATTTTATTGGTTCTTTCCAATGTAGTGTGCAAAGTTTGTAAATCAAGACTTTTTTTATTTTTTTTATATTTCTCAAACGTTTGAGGAGTGGAGGGCGTTTAGTTGCGTTTTTTATTTAAAACTGCGTTTTATTCATCTTTAGGCGTTTTAAGGGCGTGTTTGCGCCTGTCGCGGCGGTGTGATTTTTTTTGTTTGAGAGGGGGGGAAGGGCGGAGCGGGTCGGGGGCAGTGGAACAATTTTCGGGACGAAAAGTGTGCGCCGAGAAAACGGCTGACTTCTTGAAAAAGTTCGTCCAAAAATAAGTCAACAATTCACGCCTAAAATGCACCGAGAAACATTCCGAGAAATGCGCCGAAAATTTGGCCGAAAAATTTTTTCGCAATCTTTGCCGCAGTCGGCGCGCGTTTGTCGACGGGGCATTTGGGTACGCGCGATTTAAGGCGGCTGTTAGTCGCGCGTTTTAGCCGTGAGGTTTTGGACGGTTTTTACGAAAGAGTCGTCTTGGAAACTCGATTTTGTGAGGTATGCGTTTGCGCCGCACTCAAGCCCCTTGCGTTTGTCTTCGGGGCGGTCTTTGTATGATATTATTACTACGGGCAGGTCGGGGTAGAGCGTGCGGATTTTCGATGTTAGCCCCAAGCCCGACATTCGCGGCATATCGACATCGCTTACAACCAAATCGTATTTGCTCAGGCGAACCACGTTCCAGCCGTCGACGCCGTCAACGGCGGTGTCCACGCTAAATCCCGCGCTTTCGAGAATTTTCTTTTCGACTTCGCGCACCGTTGCGGAATCGTCGACAACGAGCACGCGCTTTTTGTCCGCCCCGCCGGAATCCGCCGCCGACGGCATTTCCGGATTCGAGCCTCCCGCCATTCTCGCGGCGTAAATGAGAATGTCGTCTATGTCGAGAA
>DAVZIV010000141.1:0-4448 GCA_052273125.1 Candidatus Merdousia sp.
GATTTCGCAACGGGGGCCTTCTTGAGGATAAGCTCGTTGAAGGTTTCGTACGTGCCGCTGTTTGTGTCGCGGCTGATGACCACTATCTTGGCGTCGTCTCCGCCGAGTTCCTTCCAGTTGGTGATTTTGCCCGTGTAGATGTCGGCAATCTGTTTTGTCGAGAGCGCCGAAACTCCGTTTTGCGGGTTTACAACCACCGCGAGGCCGTCGTATGCGACCGTGTGCGCCACGGGCAGAATTCCCTTGTCCACGCAGCTTTTAAACTCGTTTACCTTCATGAAGCGCGACATGTTCGCAATCTGGCACGATCCGTTCATGAGGCTCTTCACGCCGTTGCCGCTGCCCGATTCGCTGATTGTGATGTTCACGCTCGGGTTGGCTTCCTTGTAGTATTCTGCGAACGCCTTGGCTATCGGACCCACCGTTGTGGAGCCGTCTATGGCGATGTTCGCCCATGCCTGCGCCGCCGCGAAAATTGCGGAAACCGCCGTTATAGTTTTTAATAGTTTAAATGATTTCATATCATTATTCCTTTCTTTGTTTTTTTAGAACAAAATTTGAAGCTGGGTTCTGAACGCGCTTGCGTCCGCCGTTCTCTGCGAGGCGCTGTAGCCGCCCTCGAATCTGGCGTATTCGTAGCCGATTTGGTATTTGACGGCGTTACCCTGCAGGTACCAGTTCAAGCCCACGTAGATGCTTTCGCCGCTGTCGAATGTGTTGGCCGCGTTCGAGTCTCTCACGCCGTCGGAAATCTTCACGCCTCTGCCGTCGGTGTCGAGCCAGCTAAGGCGCACGGTCGGGGCGATTTTCCCGAGTTCGCCGATGTCGAATTTATATTCAGCGCCTATGTTTGCGCCCATCGGGGTTGCGTCCTTTCCGTTCGATACGCCGTTTTCGACATTCGCCAAGAGGAATTCGCCCCAGAGGTCGACGCCCATTACGGAAGCCTTTACATAGGGGTTGACGGCAATCACTTCGCCGTAGCGGTAGCCCTTGCTGCCGATGACGTTCATGCCGTTCGTGTAGGCCGCGTTCGCTCCGACTTCGAGCTTTGCGCCATCAATCTTTGTCTTGTAGGCTACGTTTGCCGCATACATCAATCCGTTGGTGTAGCCGGTGGGCGTGCCTGTGGGGCTATTGTTGTAGGCTGTAGAGACGGCCATGCCGTAGGTGAGCCCGTCGATTTTGTCGGAGAGGTTGCCGTTCCAGAACGCGCCCGTGTGGCGGCCGGCTATGCCGAGCTTGCGGCCGTCGTTGCCTTCGGCGAAGTAGCGCGTTGCAAGCGAGCGTTCAATGGAAAGCAGCTTGGAGCTTGACGTATATTCCTCCACTGCGAAGTTCGTCTTTCTATAGCCGACGTCCGCCGTGCCGTTGATGAAGTCGTAGTCGAACTTCTTTGAGATGTAAGCCTTTTCGAGATAGCCGCCCTTCGAGTTTGCGAAGTCCGCAACTATGTCGGCTTTCCAGCCAGCGCCCAAGTCGGCGCCTATGCCCAGAAATATTCTGCGCAGCAGGAACGTGCTTCTGGGATCGGTGTCGCCGTCGTTGTTGGAAAGGTATTCATACTGGGTTTGCAGGCGTCCCTCTACTTTGAGCGACTTCACCGTCTTTTCCTTGGGCGAAACCGTCGCCGTCTTCTTGGCAACCGAATCGGCTTCGGCGCGGGTAATCAACCCCTTTGAAACGAGCAGGTCGAGCGTCTGTTTGTCCTGCGCGTGCAGATTTGCGGCGGCGCCGAGAATTGCCGCCAGTATTGTTGTGATGATGATTTTGTTTTTCATGGTAGAATTTTTAATTCTCGGCGTATTCTGCCAAATCCGAGTTAGGTTTTTATTAGCTCCGCGATAGAATACGGTTTTAATGCTGTTAGAGTATTCCACATTTGCGTGAGGATTTTATTTGCCCGATGTTAGAATTTTGTTAGACGTACAATATGTATTGACCGCCGCGCGCTGCGGTATCAATTTGACCCGCACAACTATGAAAAAAATAACCAACTCTATATTCACGCGCATATTTCTTACGGTTCTGCCCGTTTGCATACTGGCAATCCTAACCTGTGCCGCCGCGGCGTACAAGGCGTTGGAGCGCTCCGTGGAAAACAGCGCACTTAAAATTCTCTCCGATTCGGTCTCCATGCTTTCGGCGAATGTCGAAGCGGGCGTGTCTCTGGAAAAGCTTTCGGCGATTCTCGAAAAATACTCGGGCGCAAGCGGAATACGCAGCACCGTGATTGCGCGCGACGGCGCAATAGTGCTGGATTCCGACGCCGACAATTCCGCGATGACGAACCACCTCGACCGCGTCGAAGTGCGCGAGGCTTTCGCGGGTAAAACCTACGCATGCGTGCGCTACTCGCAGACGCTGCGGGCAAAGTTCATATACGTGTCCGCCCCCGCCGGCAGGAATGCGGATTCCTCCGTGCGCTACTGCGTGCGGCAGTCGATGAACCTCAAGCTTCTCGATGCGCGCAAGGGCGTTTTCGCAAGGCAGATTGCGCTGTTTGCGTTTGCGGCGGTTCTGGTTTGCGCGGGAGTGTCTTTTGTTTCCGCGCGCAGAATGTCCGCCCCGCTGCGCCAGTTGGCGTCTTCGGCGTCGATGTATGCCGCGGGCAATTTCGAGGCGTCTCTGCCGCACAGCAACGTTGCCGAAATCCGCCAGCTTTCCCAATCCCTTTTCAGTATGGTGCGCGATTTGAAGAAGCGCATAAACTCTCTGTACAAGCGCAACTGCGAGCTTGACGAAGTGTTCTCTCAAATGCGAGACTGCGTTTTCATCTGTTCCGACGACGGCGAAGTGCGCCGCTACAACAGCCGCTGTTCCGACATTTTCAAAATTCCCGACGGCGTGAAAAATCCGCGCGTCAACGGACTTTTCCGCAATCCCAAAGTGATTGCCGCGGTCGAAAAGGCGTTTGCCTCTCGCGAAACCGTTTCCGCCGAGTTTGACCATTACGACAAATCATATTCCCTTACGGGCATTCCGCTTCCCTACGAATCCAAGCACGCCCGCGCCCTCTTTGTAATACGCGACGTATCCGAAGAGCGCCGCGCCGAAATGCTAAGGCGCGAATTTGTGGCGGGAGCCTCCCACGAGCTTAAAACTCCCATTACCTCGATAAAGATGGCGGCGGAAACAATAGCCGACGACGTTTCCTCCGCGCCGCGTTTCCTTCCCGTAATTGCGAAGGAATCCGACAGAATGACTTCGCTTGTGGACGATATGCTCCTGCTTTCAAAGGTGGAATTTTCCGACGGCGGAAACTTCGGGAAATTCGATTTGTCCGATTCGGTAAAAATGGCAATATCAAACAACGAAAGCCAAATAATATCAAACAATGACATTGTAAAAAATAACTGTCCCGACGGTTTGGAGATTTTGGGGGATTCCCGCCTTGCCGAAATAGCCGTGGGCAATCTCGTTTCAAACGCGGTGCGCTACGGCGGCGAAGGCTGCCGCATAACAGTCGACGGCGGCGTCTCGGGGGATTTCGTTTTCGTTTCCGTTTCCGACACCGGCATGGGGATTTCCCCCGAGGATTTGCCGCGCGTATTCGAGCGCTTCTTCCGTGCGGACAAGGGGCGTTCGCGCGCCCTCGGCGGCACGGGGCTTGGGCTTGCTCTCGTCAAGCACATAGCCATTTTGCACGGCGGCTCGGTTTCGGCGGAAAGCAAACTCGGCGTGGGGTCGCGCTTCACGATAACATTCAAAAAATCATAAAATATGCAAAATAATAAAATTTTAATTGTAGAGGACGAAGACTCCATTGCCGAGCTTGTCGAATTCAACCTTTCCAAAAACGGCTTCGAGTGCAAGCGTGTCGATTCCGCCGAAAAGGCTCTTGCCCTATTTGAAAACGGCGAAACTTTCGACCTCGTTCTTCTTGACTTGATGCTCACTGGAATGGACGGCACAGACTTTTGCAGGATTTTCCGCGCCCGCTCGGACTTCAGCCAAATTCCCATAATTATGCTCACCGCCCGCGGTGAGGAATCCGACATCGTTTGCGGTTTGGACTACGGCGCCGACGACTACATCACGAAGCCCTTCAGCCCGCGCGTTTTGATTGCCCGCATACGCGCCTGTCTGCGCCGCAATTCCGAGCCGTCGCCGTCGCAGATTTGCGTTCACGGCATTTCCCTCGATCCCGAATTTCACGAGGCAAAAATCGGCAGGAAAAATCTCGACCTCACATCCAACGAATTTTCCATACTCGAGCTTTTTATGCGCAACACCGGCAAGGTGTTTTCGCGCGACGCCATAATAAGGAATTTGCACGGGGAGGGGTATCCCGTGACGGACAGGGCGGTTGATGTTTCGATTGTGAATTTGAGGAAGAAGTTGGGTGCGAAGTCTGACTTGATTGAGACTATTCGCGGGGTCGGCTACCGCCTAAAAAAGGCGTGAAATTGGCTTAAAAACGCGTTTCGGAATCACCTGCCACTGCT
>DAVZIV010000142.1:0-4439 GCA_052273125.1 Candidatus Merdousia sp.
TGCTTGCCGTCGGCGTGAAAAAGGCGTCGATTCCAGCGCTAAACAGCGGGTTGGCGATATTCGTGCCGGTGCTCCTTTCGATTGTGCTTGCCTACAATAGACAGCTTCCGCTGGAGGCGCGTTCGGCGGTATTGATTGTCTCGGGCGCGCTTGTAATAAGTCTGAACATCGCAGTGGCAAAGAGGAGGTAGTATGAAATTAAAGACAACACTTTCGACGCTCGCCCTCTCTGCCGTTCTCGCCGCGCAAATCGCCCTGCCCGTGCATTCAATACGCGATTTGTTCGCCCAAAAGCGCGCCGGATTGCCGTTAAAGTTCGCCATTTGCCAGATTTCGAGCGTCCGCGAAAACGAAATTTCGGTGGACGTGTATATGCCGTCGGTAAAATACGGCGAAAAAATCCCCAAAGCTGAAAAGGCGCTCGCCGACAGCCGCAGAAAAAACGCCAATCCCGTATATTTCTACAGCCCCCTCTCCTGCGCGCTTTCCGCCGATGCCGACGGCTTTGCAAAAATGGACGCCTACGGCGCTTCGGCACAAAACGCTCCGTTTAAAGCAAAACTGAACACGGACAGGCTCGACCCCGAAAAACGCGTTGTGCATTTCGACGATGTTTACAAAACATTCCACGCCGCGCAGAAGACGCTGGAAAAATTCAAGCCCCAAATGCGCGCAGTCGGAAACAGGAAGCCCGCCGAAAAACTCAATGACAGAAAAACATACGCCGTGCTTGTTTTGACAAAAAAAGGCAAATTTATAATCGACGACGTCGTAATAGACGGTATTTCAATTTCAACATACGATACAACAATAAAATAGAATACAAAATATGAAAATAAACACAAAAACAACCGCGACTATTGCCGCAACGCTGCTCGGCGCCTGCGCCGTATTTGCGGCAAAGGCAAATGACGCCAAGCCCAAGCAAAACGCTCCCGACTACTACGCAATGGCAATGCAGACTTCGGGAACGGCGCGGGAATCGCTCTCGGCGAAAATAGACTGGAAGAAGACCTGCGGCAAAATCAAGCCGATGCACGGCACAAACAATTCGCCCGTCCGCCACAACGGCGACTATCCCGAATTCCGCGAGGCGGGCTTCCCCTACATGCGCACGCACGACACCGCGGGGGCGTTCGGCGGGAACGTCTATGTAGACGTGCCCAACATCTTCCGCAATTTCGACGCCGATCCCGAAGACCCCGCATCATACGACTTCACTTTTACGGACGCCTATCTCAAGGGTTTTGAAAAAACGCCCGCAAAAATTTTCTACCGCCTCGGCGTAACCATTGAAAATTCGCACAATCTCAAGGCGTACAGAATTTTCCCGCCCAAAGACTATCTCAAGTGGGCGAAAATCTGCGAAGGCATAATCAAACACTACACGCAGGGCTGGGCAAACGGCTTCAGATACGACATTCAATATTGGGAAATCTGGAACGAGCCAGAAAACAAAATGATGTGGAAGGGCACCCGCCAAGAGTTTATGGACTTTTACAAGACCGCGGCAAAGTACCTAAAGGCGAAATTCCCGAACATAAAAATAGGCGGCTACGGCAACTGCGGCTTCTTCGATTTGACGCGCCAGCCCAAGGACAACCCCGCCGCGGGGCTCGACATTCTCGGCTGGTTTGACGACTTCGTAAAAATGGCGTCCGACAAAAACGACCCCGCCCCGCTGGACTTCTTCTCTTGGCATTTGTATTCCGACCAGCCGCTTGAAATAATTGCACACGCCGACTATGTGCGCAAAAAGCTCGACGCCGCGGGGCTGAAGAATGTCGAGAGCGTCTTCGGCGAATGGAACTATTCGCTCAATTCGCGCAAACCCGAAATGCGCAACAACGTGGGGGCGGCTATGTGCGCGGCGGCTATGTGCGCAATGCAGCGCGGAAGTGTAGACATTGCCCTTTATTACGACGCCACGCCGTCGCGCTCGTACTGCGGAATTTTCAGCTTCCCGACCCTCGCCTACACGAAGGTTTTCTTCGCATTCAAAGCCTTTAACGACCTCTACAAGCTCGGCGAATGCGTCGAAACGCCAAACCTCCAAGACAGAAGCCTTTACCTCTGCGCCGCAAAGGATTCAAAAAGCGGGAAAAAGGCAATTCTTGCGGCGAACTATTCGGCGGGCGAAAAGCGCCTAAAGCTCGACTTCGCAGGCGGTGTTGAATCGGTACTGGTCATCGACGAAAACAACCAGTTCACGGAGTTAAGCCAAGTGCTCTCCCCCAACAAAACCCTGTTTATGACGCCGTTTTCCACGTATCTAATCAGAATTAAATAGCGCGCAAAAATGCGCAAAAAAGGCGTCTTTCAAAAAGAAAAGACGCCTTTTTTTGTCTTGACTATGGGCGCCGACGGGCGAGAATTTCGCGAATAGAATTTTTAATACAGATGAAAAGAACCAATACTTGCAATGAATTGACCGCCGCCAACGCAGGCAGCGATGTTGTTTTAATCGGCTGGGTGAACTCCGTCAGAGACCACGGCGGAATCCTGTTTGTTGACTTGCGCGACCGCGAGGGCATCACGCAGGTTGTCTTCCACCCCGATTCAAAAGACGTTTACGCCAAGGCCCAAAAGCTCAAGGACGAAAGCGTCATTCAGGTATTCGGCAAGGTAGCCGCGCGCGAGGAGGGCACAAAAAACCCGAACCTCAAGACGGGCGAAATAGAGGTTATTGCCTCGGATATGATTATCCACAACATTTGCGAAGTGCTTCCCTTCCCCCTCGACGACGAGCGCGCCGACAAGGTAAACGAAGACCTGCGCCTGCAGTACCGCTATCTCGACCTGCGCCGTCCGCGCAATCTCAACCTTTTGAGAACCCGCCACAAGGCTGCAACGGCAATCCGCGACTATCTCAACTCGCACGATTTCGTGGAAGTCGAAACCCCCATTTTGTTCAAGAGCACGCCCGAAGGAGCGCGCGAATTCGTCGTGCCCAGCCGCACGAACCCCGGCTGTTTCTACGCGTTGACGCAGTCGCCCCAGCAGTACAAGCAGATGTTGATGGTATCTGGCATTGAGCGCTACTACCAGATGGCGAAGTGCTTCCGCGACGAAGACCTCCGCGCAGACCGCCAGCCCGAATTTACGCAGGTCGATATAGAGCTAAGCTTCGTCGAGCGCGAAGACATGTACCGACTCATCGAAAACATGCTCAAGAAAATCTGGAAGGACGTTCTCAATATCGACATTCCCACGCCCTTCAAGCGCATGCACTACGAGGAAGCCATGAACCGCTACGGCGTAGACAAGCCCGACACGCGTTTCGACATCGAGCTTAACGACCTCACCGACGTATTCAAAAACAGCAATTTCAAGGTATTTGCAGGCGTCATAGCCTCCGGCGGCGTAATCAAGGCAATCAACGCCAAGGGGCTCTCCGACATCACTCAGGGCGAGCTCAAGAATCTTGAGGACGTTGCAAAGACGCTCGGCGCCAAGGGGTTGGCGTTCATCAAAGCCGAAAACGGCGCGTGGAAAAGCCCCATTCTCAAGTTCCTTTCCGAAGACGAACAGAAAGCCCTCAGGGAAAAGCTCAATATTGAAGACGGCGACATCGTTTTCTTTGCGGCGAGCAAGTGGGAGCAGGCGTGCTCGATATTGGGCAGAATCCGTCTCGAATGCGGCAGGCTCTTGCAGGCTCGCGGCAAGATTGTAATTCCCGCCGACAAGTTCAATTTCCTCTGGGTAATCGAATTCCCGCTTATGCTTTGGGACGAAGAACAAGGCAGGTATGTTTCCGCACACCACCCCTTCACTGCCCCCGTCGAAGAGGATATGCAGTATCTCGACACCGACCCCTTGCGCGTTCGCGGTCAGCACTACGACATTGTTCTCAACGGCACCGAGCTTGGCGGCGGTTCGATAAGAATCCACAAGCCCGACGTTCAGGAAAAAGTTTTCAAGGACGTTTTGAAGATTCCCGCCGACGTTGTCGAATCGCGTTTCGGCTACATGCTCAAGGCGTTCAAATTCGGCGCTCCGCCGCACGGCGGCATTGCTTTGGGCTTTGACCGCTTGGTCACCATTCTCACAGGCAGACCCAGCATTCGCGACATCATCGCCTTCCCCAAGACCCAAAAGGGTCAGGACTTGATGGCGCAGTCGCCCAGCCCCATCACCGAAAAGCAATACAAAGACTTGCACATCAAGCCCGACGTCTCCGCCGAATAGTTTTTTCTTGTGGCGCAGGGGATTTCGCGTCCGCGAAATATTCCCCCCGCTTTGCCCCGCTGGGCGGGCGCAGGTGCGCCTCCATCTTGTGGCGCGGGCGCAGGTGCGCCTCCATCTTATGGCGCGGGCGCAGGTGCGCTTCCTTCTTGTGGCGCGGGCGCAGGTGCGCTTCCTTCTTGTGGCGCGGCGATGCGCATAGCGCAAACCGCCGCTTTGACAGTGAAGAAAGTTTCGTTTTTTGGAATTACTAA
>DAVZIV010000143.1:0-4435 GCA_052273125.1 Candidatus Merdousia sp.
TATAAAAACAAAACAAAAAAATTACGCGCCCTCGCACGTTTTTTTTAGTTGGCTTTGACGTTGCCGTCGGGATTTTCGACGTTGGCGATGGCGGGAAACTCGCGAATGAGCAGTTCGCGCCAGAGGTCTTCGGGGGGAACGTCGAAAATTATGTTCATATCGACATTCGAAAGGAACCAGTAGCCGGCGTTTATTTCGTCGCGCAACTGGCGGCGCGTCCAGCCGGCGTAGCCTATGAACGCCATCGGCTTGTTTTCAAAACGGCCTTTCATTATTTCGAGGACCCTCTGGGGCGGAACGCCGAAATGGAATGCGCCGACCTCGGCTTCGCCCATGCAGAATGCGCCGAATTTCAGTTCGGTAAGCCCCTCGGGGCCGCCTTCGTAGACTTCAATGGAGGAGAGCTCGGGGTCGGTGAGGGCGTCGGAAAAGTCGGAAACGCACTTGTCGATGGGGCGGTTTATGATGACGCCCAGCGCGTTTTCTTCGCCGTCCTCCACAAGGAAGACCACGGCGTTTCTAAATTCCTGCGCGGTCGACGACGGCGAAGCCACGAGGAAATTCCACGATAAATCGCTGTTGAAAGTTCTCATTTTTCGAGTTTGACAATTTCCACTTGGGATTCGGCGGCGAGAGTCGCCACGAGTTCGTCATTGTGGTAGTCGTTTAGGTATTTTATCGTGCGGATTCCCGAAGAGATAAGCAGTTTTGTACAGTTGATGCATGGGTAGTGCGTGATGTACGCAATGCTGCCGTCGATGGAAACGCCGCGTCGGGCGGCGTCGGTAATGGCGTTTTGCTCGGCGTGTACCGTGGCAATTTCGTGCCCCTCGCGGATTTTCGAGCAGTGGGGAGCACCGGGGAGAAAGCCGTTGTAGCCCGCGGCTATGATGCGGTTTTTGTGCTCGCCGCCGCTGACAATCACGCAGCCGACGTTCAGCCGCGAGCACGTCGAGCGCGAGGCTATGAGGATTGCCGCGCTTATGAAATATTCGTCCCAAGAGGGGCGCTTGTCCTTCCATGAAGAGACCAAATTTTCTATGTCGCCTACTATATTCATACGGAGTTAAATGTTGACCACGCAGGAGAAGAGCACCGCAAAAAAGTGCATTATTGTGCCCAGCAGAACGAAGACGTGCCAAATCGCGTGCGAAAACTTCCAATTTTTCTTCATGTAGAAGATTACGCCGAAGGAATAGAACGCGCCGCCGAGCGTCAGGAAGATTATCGCCGTTGCCGATATTGCCGAAAAGAGCGCGGGGGATACGAATATTATCAACCAGCCCATCGCCAGATAAAGCCCTATCGACCATAGCTTCGTGCCCGATGGGTTTGCAAAAATTTTCACCGCCGTACCGATGAATGCAAGCGCCCAGATTATCCCGAATACCCACCACGCCAGCGCCGAGCGCATGGGAACAAGCAGAAACGGCGTGTAGCTGCCGGCTATGAGGTAGTATATTGCGATGTGGTCGAGTTTTTTGAGAAGTTTTTTGTACGCTACGGCCGACTGCGGAACGGCGTGGTAGACCGACGACGCCGTGTAGACGCCGAGCATCGACGCGCCGAAAATCGCGCACGAGACAATCGACCACGCGTCGGCGCGGAAACTTGCAACCGTCACCAGAACGCTCAAGGCGCAGACGCTGAACATCATTCCGAAAACGTGCGTGAGCGTGTTGCAGACCTCTTCCGCGCGGGTGTATGCCCTGTATGTTTTTACCATGCCGGCATACTAAAGTTCCCTAACGCCGGCGGGCAACCTTTTTTTTTAGCGCCCGAGCGGAAAAACTTTCTTCAGCTTGGCGAGAATTTTTGCGAGGCGGCGCCTGTCGCCAGACTGCGCCAACGTCTCGGCGTGGCATACTATTGCGCGCCGAAGCTCGGCGCATTCGTCGATTTGGGCGGAGGGCGCGTCGGGGCTTTCGTTTGAAAAGACTGGTTTTGCGCCCGCGTCGCCGCCGAATAGTTCGCCCGTGTCTACGCCGAATATGCGCGCCAGAAGCTCGCGCTTTTCCGCCGTTCTCGGGACGCGCCCGCGCTTCCACGTGCTGAGTGTGCTCAGCGGCACGGATATTGCGCGCGATATTTCAAGCAGTGTGAGCCTGCGTTCGAACATTAGCCGCCTGAATTTCTCGGCGAAGAGCTTGTCGGAATACGTGGTGATTGTCTTTTTTTTCTGTTGCATCTGCTGTTCGGGATTGTGCGAATGTAGAATAATTCTATTTTTAGTATTGACAAATAAATAATAATATTATTTAAATCAACAAATGTTTATTATAGCAATAAACATTTAAATAACAACAAAAAATCCAAACAAACAAGGTAATTTTATAAAATATGAAGAAAAACGACAAATATTTTGAGGTTGAAAAGCAGGAAATGGGATATTTTTCAAATTTGCTGCCCGACGACCAGCAGTGGTTTAGTCCCAAGGAAATAGGCGCAATAATAGGGCGTTCGGACCAGTACGTGCGCAACACGTTCTACAGCGGCAAAATTTTCGGGCACCTTTCAAACGGCGTCGCGCGCAAGGGCGACGAAAAGAAGACGTACCTGCGCGTGCACCGCAACGCGATAGCCCTGTATTTGGCGCAGTCGGCAAACTATTCCACCGACGACATCGTTGAAACCGTAGTCCAGATAATAGGCAGGCTTTCCGACTACAACATACTGCGCATTTCAAACGCCATAAAGGAGATTCTCAACGGCTCGAAGCCCAAAATCTGGCGCAGATAGCCCGCCGCGGCGCTTCGCATCAGGCGGCGCGCAAAGACGGGGGTGGAGAGTCGGCTTGGGGGCGGGAACTGCGGCTGTTTGTTTTAGCGGTCGGTTTTGCGGCAGTCTGCGCTGCCGCGCGGACGTTGGCGGGGAAGGGCGGTTGTTCGTCCCGTCAAGGGAGGGCGGCAACGCTGGGGCGGAGTTTGCGGTGTCCGTTTTTAGCGGTCGGTTTTGCGTCGGCGGGCGCGCGGTCAAAAAATGCTTTGAATATTTTTGCGCATCTGCCATAGTGGGCGGTCAATATGGAACTTACATACACAAATAAGGTTGCCCTCGTCAGCGGCGCTGGCAGGGGAATAGGCAAACAGATTGCGCTGCGTCTGGCTCAGGCGGGCTGCACGGTGGTTTGTTCGAGCCGCAATCCGTCGTCCTGCGGCGCGGTCGCGGACGAAATCAACGCCTCGGGCGGAAAGGCGCTTTCAGTGCCCTTCGACGTTTCCAAGCCCGAGGAAATCCGCGCCTCGTGCATAGAAATTCTCAAGAAGTTCGATTCCGTGGACATTCTCGTAAACAACGCGGGAATCACGCGCGACAATCTGATGATGCGCATGTCCGACGACGAATGGAACGATGTCATTTCCACAAACCTCTCGTCCGCGTTTTTCCTCGCGCGCGGGCTGCTCAGACCGATGATGGGAAAGCGCTGGGGGCGAATCATAAACATTTCGTCGCTCTCGGGGCAGGCGGGCAATGCAGGGCAGGTCAACTACTCCGCGGCAAAGGCGGGGTTGATTGCCCTTACAAAGTCGCTTGCCAAAGAGGTTGCATCGCGCAACATCACCGTAAACGCGATAGCGCCGGGGTTTATCGAGACGGATATGACTTCCGTCTTGCCGCAGTCGGTGATGACGGCGGTTATGCCGCTTATCCCGATGAAGAAAATGGGCAAGGCGGACGACATCGCCGCGGCGTGTATGTTCCTCGCCTCCGACCAAGCCGCGTACATAACCGGTCAGGTGCTCGGCGTAAACGGCGGGCTTTATATGTAGGTCGCGCGCTTGTGCCTCTGGTGTTTTCAATCCCGATTTTCGGGGTTGCGGCGGCGTTCGGCGGAAGTCGGACGCCGTTTTTTCGCCCGCACTTTTCCAAAAATTACGGTACGGGCAGCGCCAATGGCTGCGCTGCGGGGCTTTGTGCGCCGCCGCGCATTTTAGTTTAGACGGAAGACGTTTTTTATGCGGGGCTTTGCCTATTTGCCTTCTGCTGCGCGTTTCTCGAGTATTTTGTAGGAGACCGCGCGGTTGGACAAAACTTTCAGAACGACTTTTCCGCCGAGAGTTTTGAGTTTGTCGAATTCCGCGACCGCTTCGGGGCAGTTTTTGATTTTTTTCCTGCCGACGGAAAGGATTATGTCTCCCGAGCATATGCCCGCCGAGTCGAACGCCGCGCCGGCCTTTACGTCGGAAACAATCACCGACGACTCGCATTCAAGCCTTTTTTCCCGACGGAGCGACTTTGTTATTTCGGCTATGTTTGCGCCCCAGTCGTCAAGCGCGTACTTGCGCCCTATCCTGCTTTCGAGCTTTTCGGTCTTGACGTTTTTTAGCACGTTTTTCCCGCCGCGCAGAACCTCGAATTTTACAATTTCGCCGATTTCCTTTTGGGAGATTTTGTTCATTATTTCGGGCAGCTGTTCGGGGTATCTGCCGTCGAC
>DAVZIV010000144.1:0-4433 GCA_052273125.1 Candidatus Merdousia sp.
AACGCACCCGCCATGGCGGAGACAAAGCGCACCTTTTTTGCCAAAAGCTCCCTGCCCGAAAGCGGCGAAATTTCGTCGGGCTGAGAGGCTGCAAGACGCGCAAGATTCGTAAGAAAGCCTACGGAAATGTAGACAACCGAAGAATCCTCGGCAGCCGCCAAAACGCGGCGCAACCCCTTTACGCTGTCGCCGAATTTTTCGTCGGGATTTGCGAGGGGGAATTTGGGCGAGGAATCCGCATTTTTCGCCTCGAGCGTGGCGCGCAGAAAACTGCCGTCGAATTTTGCAGCACCGTCCTTCACGGCAAATATCGGAACATTTTTGAATCCGTAGAAATCGCAGACAAGGCGCAGGAATTTCGGCGAAAGGGCGTTGTCCTTGTTGGACGCAATGCATAAAATATCCGCCTTCCCCTCATTCGCATAGGAAAGGAGCATAAGCTGCGCCATTACGTCGTCGCAGTCGTTGCCCATATCGGTGTCGAAAACAACGCCAACAGGCGCGGCGAAAAGTCCGAACGACGAAAACGCCGAAAGGCATATTGCAATAATTTTTCTCATTTTATATCCTCCAATATTATTCCGTATCTTAGGTTAAAAAACGTGTGGGTCAGCGAATCCGCGCCCAAAAATCCGCAAAGGCGCACAATGGTTATGAACGCCGCCGCTATTATGTCGGCGCGGTAGGCGGGAATGCCGTAGTCTTTGACGAGCTTTTCGGGAGACGAGGCAACGGCAATGTCAGCCATCTCGCGCATTTGCCCCAAAGTTATCACGGCAGGCTCGCCGCCCAAAACCATTCGGGCTTTCATTATCCGCGCCGCCGAAACCGCGCCGCCCGCCCCCACAAGCGCAGCGCCTTTGGGAAAGCCCGCAGCCGAGTCCTCTAAAATGCGCGAAACATATTCGCCCGCCAGCTCCGCATTTTGCGGCGTTGTTCCGTCGCCGAAAAATGCTCGCGTAAGGCGCACCGCGCCGACGGGCATACTCCGCGCAAGTGAAACTTTTGCGCCGTCGCCGCAGACAAGCTCGAGACTTCCGCCGCCCAAGTCGAAATACACGCACTCTTTGGAAGAATCGAGATTGCCGCGCATTCCGCACATAGCACCCCGATATGAGAGGTTCGCCTCTTCGTCGCCCGAAAGAATTTTTACGCACACGCCCGTTTTTGCGAAAACGGCATCAATGACGCGCCAGCGATCGGGGGAGTCGCGCAGGGCGGAAGTGGCAACCGCCACTGTCTCAAATTCGGGCACATGCTTTTTCGCCTCCGCAACAAAATGTAAAACTGCCGAAGAAACCAGCTCCGCGGCGTTTTCAACAAGCGCATTCCCCGCGCCGCAAATGCGCGAATCGAGAATCTCCTCGTAAAGTTTATCCACGCCGCCGCGCCCGTCGGGCGAAGCCAAGAGGCACTTGATTGTGTTCGAGCCTATGTCTATTGCAAGCTTCACAATTCGTACCCTTTCGGCGCTATTATCACAACGAATTCCCCCTTTGTAGACGCGCTTTTAAGCTCGGCGCAAACGTCGGAAAGTTTG
Organism: Candidatus Merdousia sp.; assembly: GCA_052273125.1. Classification (GTDB taxonomy): domain Bacteria; phylum Verrucomicrobiota; class Verrucomicrobiia; order Opitutales; family Intestinicryptomonadaceae; genus Merdousia. The sequence continues at coordinate 1,541 of DAVZIV010000144.1, forward strand.
CCCACAAAAAAGCGTTCGTAGACTTTTGAAATTTCCTTTGCAAAGCACACAACGCGCCCGCCGCCGAGAACCCCGAGGGCGTCTTCGGCGAATTTTTCAATCCTGTAGGGCGACTCGTAGAAAATCAGCGTATGCGGAAAATCGGCGTACTTTTCAAAAAACGCCCGACGCGCCGAAGTCTTGGCGGGAAGAAAGCCCGAAAACAAAAACGAATCGCTTGGCAGCCCCGACGCCGAGAGCGCCGCGACAAACGCGCACGCCCCCGGAACGGGCACGACGGCTACCCCCGCAGCCCTGCACGCGCGGACAATCCTAAAACCCGGGTCGCTTATGCACGGCGATCCCGCGTCGCTGACAAGGGCGACGTTTAGCCCCGAAAGCAGCTTTTCCAAAAGCGCGGGCGCAACGGCGCGCTCGCGGGAATCCTCGTTGACGAACATCGGCTTGGAGATGTCGAATTTTTTCAGCAGCGCCCCCGTTATGCGCGTATCTTCGCAAACGACCAAGTCGCACCCGCGCAGCGTTTCGACCGCGCGCTCGGAAATGTCAGACATATTCCCAATGGGCGTTGCAACTATGTAAAGTTTTCCCTTTTCCATATTCTACAATGTGCAAATTTTTTCGTATGCGCTCTTCCTGCCTCGCAGAAAAGCCGCAATTTCGGCAAAGTGCGCGCCCGAGAAAACTCCCGCGTCGAACAAATCCAAAAGCGGGGCTATCACAAAATCGCGCTCCGACCAGCCGACGTGAGGGATTGTCAAAAGTTCAGATTTACAATTATTATTTTCGTAAAAAATAATATCCAAATCGGCGGGTCTGGGCGCGTTTCTAAAAGACGGCCTTCTGCCGAGCAAACGTTCTATGTCTTTGCAAAATGAAAGAAGCTCCGCGGGCGGAACGTCTGCGCGGATTGCCGCGGCGGCGTTGTAAAAATCGGGCTGGTTCTCGTAAAAGGCCGGCGGCGTGGCGTAGACGCCCGACGTTGCCTCGACGGGAAAACGCTCCCGCAGAAGCTCCACTGCGCGCCTCAAATTGGCGAGCCTGTCGCCCGTGTTCGCGCCGAGCGCTATTACGGCTGTGCCCGTCATTTAACGTAGTCTCCGCGCTTTCTGTGGATTTTCGCCGAAATTTTCCCGAAATCGAATCCGACTTCAACCCCGAGCTTCGCCACTTCAATCTCGACCTCGCGCAGAATTGCAAAGCGCACGAACAGCCTTTCGGCAATCATATCGGCAAGCTTTTCAATCAGGCGCACGCTTTCGCCCGCGAGCACGCCCTCGGCGACAGCCATCGCCTGCGGGTAGTCAACGGTGTCTTCAAGGGCGTCGGTTTTCGCCGCGCGTCCGAAGTCGAGAAACAGACGCATCGACACTTCAAAGTCCCTGTATTCGTCTCTCTCGGTGGCAAAGCAGCCGTGCTTGCCCTTGAGCTTCAGTTTTTCTATGCAAATTTCGTCCATGTTAAAATAACCTTAAAATTGTTTTTATTGCCGCGACGTTTGCCGCCACGCTGTGTACGCGCAGAATGTCGCAGGTGTTGCGCGCGGCGGCGTATGCCGAAACCGCGCAGGTCGCAGCGTCGCGCGCGGACATATCGTCGGAGCAGATTTCCGCAAAGAGGGACTTGCGCGAAACGCCGAGCAAGATCGGGAAGCCGAAAACGCGCAGTTCGCCGAGGCGTTTTACAAGCTCGAAATTCTGCGCGGCGGTTTTGCCGAACCCTACACCCGGGTCGAGAACGAGCATATCCGCCGACACCCCCGCTGCAAGCGCGGCATCTATGCGGCTTTTCATAGAGCGCACAAAGGAATCGAAAAAAACGCCCGAGAAAGCCTCGCCCCTGCCGCTGTGGGTGAGAACCAGCGGAGCCTTCAGGCGCGCCGCAATTTCCGCCATCGGGTACGAGCCGTCGGCGCGGCGGTTTGCGTAGACATCGTTTATGATGTCCGCCCCCGCCTCTATTGCCGCTTCGGCGACTTCGGGTTTGTAGGTGTCCGCCGAAATTGCCGCGTCGGGAAAGCACCCCCTGACCGCGCGGATTTTCGGCAGGAGAATCGACGCCTCTTCGTCGGCGGAAATTTCCGCGGCGTCGGGGCGCGTAGATTCCGCGCCTATGTCTATGATGTCCGCCCCCTGCCGCAACATTTCGGCGGCGTGTTCAAGAGCGTCGGAAGTTTTGGCGTATTTTCCGCCGTCGCTAAACGAGAACGCGCCGACGTTGAGCACGCCCATTACAAGCGGCGCGCCGTGCGGCGTAGGCAGTTTTCTATTGTGCGGACTTTTCCAGTTCATCTGCGTATTTTTGAAGTTTTTCCGCCGCGGCTTTCACCTCGGCAGAATTGTATTTAGACGAGATTTCGCCGCACAATGCAAGCGCCGATTTGTAGTTTTTGCGCGCTATTGCCGAACGCAAAAGCCCGAAGAGGGCGGTCTTTTCATAGCCGTCGAAAGAGCGCAGGCGCGCGAACAATTCCGCGCTTTCGGCGTACCTACCCGCGGCAAAACGCGCATCGGCAAGTTCGGCGAGGACTACGGCGTCATCGGGAGCTGCGGCGAGGGACTCTACAAGGTGTTTTTCGGCGTCGGCGGTACGCCCGAGCCTCGATGCCACAATTCCCGAAACGCGCGCGCGCGCAAGTTTGTTTTCGATTTTAGACGCCGCAAATTCGGCGGTTTCGGCGTCGGAATTGTTCAGCGCGGCAAAGGCTGCGTTTTGCAGTTTGGCGTCGCATTCGGAAGCCTCGGCGTAGAGGCGCGCCGCCTTGCGGTAGGCTCCCGCGCCGAAATAGGCGTCTCCCGCCGAAATTTTGGCGTCGCGCCCGCTGTCGGGAAAGCGCAGCAGCATCTCGAGGTAGGACGCCGCCGCGGCGTAGTTGCAGGCGTCGAATGCGCAC
>DAVZIV010000145.1:0-4419 GCA_052273125.1 Candidatus Merdousia sp.
TTGGGGAATGGAATTGCCGATTACTTCGATGGCTTCCTGTCTCGTGAGACCGTCTGCCATATTTTTCTTCAATTCCGCAGCGAAAGCGGGGTTGTCAACCGAGGCTTCGGCTTTGCCGATGAATTTCGTCAAACCCGTGCCGATTGCGCGGGCGGCGAGCCAAAAACGGAGAAGCCAGAAGGCCATTGTGTATGTGATGTTGTTTTTCATTTTTATTTTCTTATTTATTTAGAGTTTGAAGTTTCGGAATGCGCCGCCGAATGTACAGTCGGGATTTGCGCGGAAAATGTTCCGCGCGAGCCCAAAAATCCGCCGGCGCAAAATGTTATTGATTGGAGGTGTCGAAAGCCGAATCGAAAGCGATGTCGGAAGTGGGGAAGTCGAAAGAGCGCACGCGCTTGCACGATTCCGTAGCGCCGTGGACTCTGTCCATTCTGCCGTCTTCCCATTCGACCGAGAGGGGACCCTTGTAGCCGATGTCGTTGAGGGCGACTATGATTTCCTCAAAGTTGACGTCGCCGTGCCCGATGGAGCGGAAGTCCCAGTAGCGGCGGGGGTCGCAGAAGTCGGTATGGCCGCCGAATACGCCCGCTTCGCCAGTACCGTGCCCGAACCAGACGTCTTTCATATGGACGTGGAAGATTCTGTCGGCAAACTTGCGGATAAATTTTACGTAGTCTACGCCCTGATACGCGAAGTGCGACGGGTCGAAATTGAAACCGAAACGCTTGTGGAATTTTACAGCCTCAAGCGCGCGCTCGGCGCTGGCTATATCGAAGGCTATTTCCGTGGGGTGGACTTCCAAGGCGAAGTTTACGCCCTCGGCGTCATAGGCGTCGAGAATGGGAATCCAGCGCTTGGCAAAGTCGGCATAGCCGTTTGAAATTGTATCTTTGAGCACCGGCGGAAAAGAATAGAGGTATTTCCAAATCGACGAGCCCGTAAAACCCGTTACCGTGGGAGCTATGGGCGAATCGCCCAAGCTCTTCGGGCGCAGGGCAAAGAATTTTTTTGCTATTTTGGCGGTTTTTATCATTGCAGAGGCCGCGCGCTGGCGCACGCCTTCGGGGTCTCCGTCGCCCCAGATTGAGGGGCTGAGCATTGCCTTGTGGCGGAAGTCGATTTCGTCGCAGACGCACTGGCCTACAAGGTGGTTGGAGATTGCAAAGCAGTTGAGGCCGTTCCTTTCCAAGATGTCCCAGCGGCTCTTAAGGTACGCTTCGTCGTCGCACTTGTCGAAGTCTATATGGTTCTGCGTCAGCGGAATTTCCAAGCCTTCGTAGCCCATTTTTTTTGCCAACGGAGCCAAGTCTTCAAGCTTCATATCCGCCCACTGTCCGGCGAACAAAGTTAGTGTTCTTGCCATATAAATAGTCTTTCTAAGGGTTTGTGTTAAGACGCCGAATTTGGTTTCAAACCGACGCCGCATATACGTTTTCGTTTTTGGTTCTATCACAATTTTGAGTTTCCTTTCAAGATTTTTTTAATATTGACTTTCAAAAATCCGCCCCGAAAAATCCGAATATGGACGAAAAAACGATACACTTTTTACTTTCCGCGGCGACACTTTTTGTCCCCGCGCTGGCGGCGAATGCCGAAATACTGCTCCCTGACCCCACAATTTACGCCGAAAGCGGCACATACTACCTCACTGGCACTGGCGACGACGCAAACGGGGCGTTCCCCGTGTACGAGTCCAAAGACCTCGCCGAATGGAAGAAAATCGGCAACGCCGTCGATACACCGAACCTCGCAGGAGACAAATGGTTTTGGGCTCCGCAGATTTTCAAACACGACGGCAAGTACAAAATAGCCTACTGCGCCTTCGACGAGCGCGGCAAAAAGCACTTTCTCGCCATTGCCGAATCCGACAGCCCCGACGGCGGCTTCAAAAACTCCAAAATCTTAAAATCCGACGCAAATTTTGAAATAGACCCGTTCATCTTCGTTGACGACGACGGCGGCGTCTACGCCTACTTCGTCCACTGGATGGGTAAATTCGGCGGCATGTGCGGGCAAAAGCTCTCCGCCGATCTGACAAAACGCGTCGGCGCAATAAAGCCGCTGCTAAAAAACGACCGCAACTGGGAGAAAAAACCGTTGCCCAATGAGTTCAAAGAACTCAACAAGGACATAGAAGGCGAATGGGAAAAATTCCACGCCTCGCGCGGAACGGTGGAAGGCCCTACGGTAATCAAGCGCAAGGGCAAATACGTTCTCTTTTACAGCGCAAACGACTTCCGCAGCCCCGACTACTGCATAGGAGTCGCCGTTGCGAACTCGCCGCTGGGAGAATTTAAAAAACTGCAAGACACCCCCGTAATTTCGCGCGAAATCACGGGCTTCAACGGCTCGGGACACGGCGACATCTTCTTCGACAACGGCGGCGGAATTTGGTACGTCTTCCACGCGCACCATTCAAACATTCGCGTCTCGCCGCGCCGCACGGCCTTAATCAAACTAATTGAAACTTTCGATTCCGACGGCAACCCGCACTACAAGGCGGATTATTCCACAATGCGCCTGCTCTAACCCCCCGCAAAAAACGCCGCCAATTGCAGAAACAAAAAACGGAGACGCCCAGCCAAAGACGTTTCCGTTTTTTTGCGCGTACACGGCATTCCGCCGAAAGCGCCGACGCTCCGCGCCTTAAATGCGGGCTTCTATTTGCGCTTTATAAGTTCGAGCACGTTTGCGGGGACAAAATCCTTCACCCGCTCGGGCGAATACGCGCAAACCTGCTTTATTATTGTGGAGCTCGTGTAAAAATACTTGTGCGAGGGCATCAGGAAAATGGTCTCTATGCCGCAGTCGAGAAACCTGTTCATCTGCGCCATCTGGAACTCGAACTCAAAGTCCGACACTGCACGAAGTCCGCGTATGATTGCTATTGCGCCGACTTCCCGGGCAAAATCCACGGTGAGCACGTTGAAGCGGCAAATCCGCACGTTTTTCATTTCGCGGACGTTTTCCTCGAAGAGGCGCACGCGGGTGTCAACGTCGAAAAGCGGAACTTTGCCGTCGTTCTGGGCGACCGCCACGACAACTTCGTCGAAGAGTTCGCTTGCGCGCTTGAGCACGTCGAGGTGCCCGTTTGTGACAGGGTCGAACGTCCCCGGATAAATTGCCGTTCTTTTACTCATTTGTTTTATCCTTGAAAAAATATAAGTTTCGGGCAAGACTTTTTAACAATGAATTTACCAAACATACTTACTACCGCGCGCGTAGTGCTGACTTTCGCAACGGCGGGGCTGCTCTTGGCGGACGGGCAGTGCTTGTCCAGCATTGCCTTCGTACTGTACACGGCCGGCGGAATTACCGACTGGTTCGACGGTTATATAGCCAGAAAATGCAAGATTGTTACAAACTACGGCAAATTTATGGACGCCCTCAGCGACAAAATTATGGTCGTTACAATGTTCATGACGCTCTTTGCGCTCAACCTCTATGGCAACTGGACGGCGTTTGCCCTCTGCTGCGCCATAATTTCAATGGCGCGCGAATTCTACATCAGCGGAGTGAGAATGCTGGCGGCGAAAAACGGAACGGTCATCGCCGCCGAAACCGTCGGCAAGTACAAGGCGGCGTTCCAAATGTACTCCATCGGCGCGGTGATATGCGCCTATGCCCTGAGGACGGACTTTACGCAGATAGAAACGCCCCTGTACAATCTGGCGTTTTTTAGCGGAATAATAACTCTGGGAATTTCCACGCTGCTCTCCATAATATCGGGGATAGGCTACAGCGTGAAATACTCGGCTTTGCTGAAAGGTTGACATATGTCGATTCGCGATAAATTCTACCCGTGGGCGGACACGCTTTCGCGCCGCAGCTCCGTAAAACTTGCAACGCTTTTCGGGCTGGGCAGCCTGCCCGCCCCCGGAACGTGGGGCTCGGCTGTCGGCGTGGTTTTGTATCCGCTCTTCTTCGGCGGACTGGGAATGCCCGCATACATTCTATTTAGCCTGATGCTCGCCTACGCCGCAGTCGGCGTGTGCGACGCCGCCGAAAGACACCTGCAAATGAAAGACCCCGGAATGATAAATCTGGACGAATTTGCCGCAATGCCGATTTGCTTTTTCTCGCTCTTCGGGCACACATACGGCGGAATAGGGCTGCTTGCGGGCTTTGCGCTGTTTAGATTTTTCGACATAAAAAAGCCGCTGTTCATCTACGGAATGCAGTCGCTCGAGGGCGGGCTCGGCGTAGTTGCCGACGACATCGCCGCGGCGCTGACAACCGCCGCATGTCTGAACTTGCTTTCGTGGTTTTTCCCGTCGGTATTCTAAAAAAAGTAAAAAAAAGCTTGCATTGCAGCCGAATGCGGACAGTATGACGGACTTAATTTAGTCAAGGAGGGCCGGTAGCTCAACGGTAGAGCAGTTGCCTTTTAAGCAATTGGTTCGGGGTTCAAATCCC
>DAVZIV010000146.1:0-4408 GCA_052273125.1 Candidatus Merdousia sp.
TATTATAAAGTCGTAATAATTACAGTCGGCGCGCGACATTTGACGGGCGTATTTTTGCCGCCACAGGAAATGCCGTGGCGGGCGAGGGTTTGGCGCGCAGGCTCGTAGACGGGATTCCCCAACTCCTCGGTGCTCGTCGCCGCGGAGGCTATTTCAAAATCGGCACTGCGCCCCGCCCTTTCGACAATGTCTTTCATCACGAATTCGGCGGTCGGACTGCGGCAAATGTTGCCGTGGCAGACAAATAAAATTTTGACGGTGTTTTGCATAAAAATATTTTCCGAACCAGCGGCACTTCCGCGCCGAAAACAATCGGGCGCAAGATGCCACAAAAGGGCGAAATTGCGCAATGGAATTTATCTGTCGAGGATACCGATGATAGCTTCGCCGTCTTTTGCGCGGCGGAATTCGGCCGTTTTTGCGCCTTTTTTGAAGAGGCAGAGAACGCCGCCATCAACGGTTATGGAATCGGCGTCGAGAGCTTTCAGGAACAGCCTCTCGTATTTGCAGTCAGGTCCTGCCATTCGGGTGGAGAAGAATCCTCCCGTGTTGAATCCGCCCGCTTTGGAAATTGTGGGCGTTCCGCCGAAGAGATTGACGCCCGAATTGCCGTTGACGCGGCATTGGTCGTCAAAACGCAAAAACACGCGGAATTTGTCGCCGTCTCTGGGCGTGGCAATGTCCGCCGACTGTCCCTCTATGTAGACAGGAACCCAAACGGTGTTTTTAAGCTTTGCAAAGTACGGATACGCGACAGTCCCGCTCTTGTAGGCAACGGGATTGCCCTCGGGCGAATCCTCCTGCGCCGCCTGCGGACGGCTGCTCGAGCACGCCGAAACAGAAAGCGCGGCGGCAACAAATGCGAAAATTTTTACGAATGCATACTGATACGACTTCTTCATAGTTTCAACCTCGCACAGCGAAAAGAATTTTACAAGATTTTTTACAAAAACGTCGTTTTAATCGGCAAAAACAAGAAACATTATCGTAGCGAAAACAAAAATGTCGCTACATTTTTGAAGCAAAGCGCGCCGCCGCGCCCGCGCAAAGACAACAAAGAGGCGTTTTTCGTGCACAGAACGGCCTCTCGGGCGAAGAAAGTGGGCTGGAATGAAATCTGCTCGTTAAGCCTATGAACAAGAAACGAGGCGCGAAAAATGAAATTGGCCATTCTGCTATGCGAAAAATTCGAGGGTATCCGTTTCCCGAACTCCGTCGGATACGCCGGTATGTTCGCGCGTCTCTTCAAAACCGCCTCGGGCTGGGAAGATTTGAGCATCGAAGTTTTCGATGTAAGAAAAGGCTCTCTGCCCGAACGCCCGCAGCGTTCCACGAAATACGTAATAACGGGAAGCCTTGCGAGTGCGTACGAAAATCTTCAGTGGATAAAAAAGCTGGGAGATTTTACCCTCAACGCCGCGTCCATCGGGTGCAAGCTTGTCGGCATCTGCTTCGGGCACCAGTTCTTGGCGCAGACGTTCGGCGGAAGTGTCGGGGCAAACCCGAAGGGCTGGGGCATAGGCAAGCGCACTTCCTTTTTGAAAGACACCTCCTTAAGCAGATATTTTCCGAGCGGAAGCTACGTTCTCGAGTACAGCCACCACGACATAGTCAGGGATATTCCCCCGAATGCAAAAATTCTTTCAGGTTCCGATTTCTGCGCGGCGGAAAGCCTGAAAATTGGCGACTTTGCAATTACATTTCAGGGACACCCCGAATTCGACGCGCCGTTCGCCGACGCGCTTTACGGGCACTTCGAAAACATATACACACCCGCCCAAAAACTGCGGCGGCTTTCAAACGCAAATATCCCTGCCGACAATATCGCCGTAGCGCGCGCCCTTTTGGATTTCTGAAAAAGACGCATACCTTGCGGAAGTTCAAAACGCTCGCCCCGCCGCGCAAACTTTCGACGCGCGCACGCAGAAGTTTGGCTCGTTCGAGAGGAAATACAGCCGTGTGGAATTTCAGCGCGCCGCGCCGCCCGAAACCGCATTTTTCGGGAGGATTCTGTGCCTTATATAATAGATATTCATAATTATGACTATCATCCAATACCACGCGTCCATAGTCCATATCGCGGAAAAGTTTTTCATTGCAAACGCGCACAAGTAAAGCCCCGCGACGTACGGAATAATCGAAATCGCCTCTATGACAAGCGCCGCGCGCGTGCGTTCGAAGCCGAGAATCATATTGCTTAAAATTATCGACGGTATGGAAAACGGCACGGTAAACAGAGCCGCATAGAACGGGGAACGCGCACCGTCGAGAATGGCGGGATTGTCCGTATAAACGCCCATTATCTCGAACGGAAACGCAACGCAAAGCGCAAGCGCGGGAAGCACAACCGCATATTCCATAACCGCGATTCTACCGCACATCGGTATTATTTCGCCCTCCCGCCTTTCGCCGATTAGGTTGCCCGTTACGCTGTTTACCGCCGAGCCGAAAGCGTACATCGGCATATACAAAAACATCAAAACGCTTTTAAAGATGTTGGACTGCGCAAGTTCGTGCCTGCCGAAATGCCCGATAAATGAAAACAACAGCAGCCACATTCCGACGTAGACAAGCTGCTGCGCCATAGTCCACGAAGAAAGCCGCACAAGCTTGAGTAAAAGCCCCGAGCTAAAACGCAGCGTTTTCAGCCCGTATTTGGCGCGGTCAAACTTTTTTGCGGTAAAAAGCACGAATACGCCGAGCCCCAGAAATTCGCTCGAAACCGACGCAATCGCCGCGCCCTCCACGCCGAGGGCGGGCAACCCGAACTTCCCGAAAATCAGCAGATAGTCAAGTCCGCAGTTGACCAAGCCCATAATCCAGGACGAATACGCCAAAACTTTCGTCTGTGCCAGCCCCACATACATTGAGCGGTACGCAATTATTAAAAAAATCGCGAAGAAGCCAAACTGCCGCCAATGCGTATATTTGAGGGCTTGGGCTACAACCGTCTTGTCGGGAGTCATCAGCGAAAATATGTCTTCGCCCAACAAAACCGTACCCGCAAAACCTATTACCGCCATCGCGACGAGAACGGAGAGGGACGTTGAAAAAATTTCGCCGACTTTGGAATATTCCCCCGCACCGTTGGCGTGCGCCATCAGTACTTGCGCCCCGATTGAAAACCCGAAGCCCACTATATGAACACGCAGACGTAGTACATTCCCGCAATGGACGCCGCCGCCAATTCAGCCTCGCCGACGCGTCCCAAGAAGGCGGTGTCGGTAAAGGCTATGATATTTTCAATCAACAAGAATGAAAATATGGGCAACGTAATTTTAAACAATGATTTATAACTACAATCCATAACCGTGCATAAACGCAAAAGCGCCGAAAAACAATCCGCCGTTTATGAAATAGAGTGTACCGCTCAAGTCCATAGTCAAGAAAATTTCTTTTTCACGTTTTTATTGACATTTTGCGATTTTTTATAAAACTGCGTTTTGTATGAAAAACAAACTTATGTTATCATTGGCGGTTTTTTGCGCTGCGTCTTCGGCGTTCGGCTATGATTTTCTCTTTACGGCACATTCAAACGGCGGTCTTGTAGCCATTGGCAACGACAGGGGCGAAATTCTTTGGAGTACCCCCGCAAGCCACCCGCAAAACGCGGACATTTCTCCCGACGGTAAGCGCGTGTTCTTCAGCACAATCGGCGGCGCAACAATGATGGATATGACTTCAAAGAAAGTGCTTTGGCGCTATGAATGCCCCACGATTGAGTGGGACGGCGTAGAAACTAAAAAGCTAAAAAAGGGCGACAAGGTAAAGCTGCAAAACCCCGTGGCGCAAATTCTGCCCGACGGCAGATTTTTGGTCGGCAACGAGGGGAAATCGCGCCTTCTGGAGATTGACGCAGGCGGCAGCGTGCTGAAGGAAATAAGGGGCGAAACTTTAAACAGAGTCAATCACGGCGAGTTTAGGCTGGCTACAAAAACTGCCGACGGCAAATACATATTTCCAATGCTTTCGTCTTCGTTGCTGACGGTTTACGATTCGCAGGGCAATCAGCTTGTGCGCATAAAGACGCCGCAGGGCGTCGTAAGCGCTTCGTTTTTGGAAAACGGCGATATTCTCTGCGGCGGAATATTCGGAATTGCAATCTATTCGACTGACGGCAAACAAAAGTGGAGTTTCACCTCCAAAGAATTGGCGGCGGCGCTCGGATTGAAAGCACCCGTCGTCATCTGCGATACAAAACTTATGCCAAACGGCAATATTCTCTGCACAACATACGGCGACAATTCAATTCCCGACGTGCTGGAAGTTTCCAAAGACAAAAAAATTATAAAAGTAATAGACTTCCCCAACATAGCCTATTTTTCCGCAATAAAATTGATTCCGCCAACCGCAGACGCAGGCAAATAAAAAACTTAAAAATAAAAAAGGAGACAAATTTTTGTCTCCT
>DAVZIV010000147.1:0-4401 GCA_052273125.1 Candidatus Merdousia sp.
AGGCGGCGCGCGCGGTGGAAATCGCGCTCGCCTCCGCGGGATTGAAACCCGCCGACATCTCCTTCTACATCGCCCACGGAACGGCGACAAAAGGCAACGACTCCGCCGAATTTGCCGCCCTCAGGCGCGTATTCGGCGAAAACATTCCCCCGTACGCATCGGTAAAGCGCGCATTCGGGCACACGCTCGGGGCAAGCGGCATACTCAACGCCGTCCTCGCCGTGGAGGCTTTGAGGCGCAACGCGGCGATGCCGAACCTCGGTCTTGAGACGGCGGGCGAAGAATTCAATCCGCCGCCCAACACAAAGGCGCAAAAGCTCGAAATGCGCAACATAGCAAGCGTGTCTCTGGGCTTCGGCGGCAACAACTCAGCGGCAATAATTTCAAAGACGCCCCCCTACGCGCCCGAGCCGCAAAAGCGGCGCATTTTCGCCTACGCCTGCGGCGAGGTCAAAACGAAAGACCGCCAAAGCTGCGCGGTCGACGCCGCCGAATTGCTCGCAGACGTGCCTGCGCTCAAAAAGCGCAGGCTTGCAAAAATGCAGCAGATGGGCTTGGAGTGCGCGGAGCAAATATTCGCAAGAACAAAGCCGAAAATATCGGGCGAAAAAATCGGCGTTTGCTTCGGCACGGGCGCGGCAATGACCGCCGAAACGGCGCGTTTTGTCGAGGCAACCATTTTGAAAAACGAAGCCGAGCCAATTCCGAGCGCCTTCACAAATTCCGTCCACAACGCGGTTGCGTCGGCGGTGTCGCTCAAATACGCGTTTACGGGGCTAAACGGCGCGGCAACGGCAAAGGAAATATCGTTCGAGACTGCGCTGAAAGAGGCGCGGCGCGAAATATGCTCGGGCGCGATTGACGCCGCCGTGGTCGGCGCGTGCGACGAATGCTGCGCCTACGCCGAAAAATTCCTGACGCAAAACGCAAAATTCACGCGCGACAAAACCCCGCCGTGCGACTACGCCTGCGCGTACTTCGTCGGCGCGCCCGATGCGGCGGAAAACCCGCTCGCGGAAATTTTGGAGGCGGAAATATCGCGCCGCGGAAACCTCGAAAGCGAATCGGAATTCCTGAAAAACCTCTTCGCAAAAAACGGGCTTTCGCCCGAACGGGCGGCATGCTACGCGACCTGCGCAAAAAACAAATTCCAGATTGCGCACATGGAAAAACTCTTTGAAAAACTCGGCGCAAAAGCTCCCGTATTTACCGTCGCGCTTTGCGGAAGGTCTTATTCGGCCTCGGCGTGCGTCCTGAAAAACGCGCTTGAAACGGGCGCGTCGGCGGCACTCTCCTACACGCTTTCAAGTTCGGGACAGCGCGCGGCGGTGCTTTTTAAAATGCTATGAAAACGGCGGCTTTAATTTTGTTTTCGGCGGCGGCAACGCTCGGGGCGTCTGCGGCAATACTCGACGAAATAGCGCGCGCGGCGGCAAACTGCGCGGCGGTACAAATGCGCGTCTCTCAGGAGAAATTCTCCGAATTTTTCGACGCCCCCGTAAAAAGCCAGCTTGAAATAACAGTATCTTTCGGCGGAAAAATTAGAATACAAACCCTGCAGCCGTTCGAGGCGGTCTCCATTTTCGACGGCGAAAACTTCGCCCGCTACGAAAAGAGCGGCGGCAAATGGCGCAGGCTCTCCGACGCAAACCCCGCGATGGCGAAAGTCGTCTTCGCCCAGATGTCGAAAGTGTTCACGGGCGGCGTCTCGGACGCGCTCTACGAAATACGCGAAGACGCCGACACGGCAACACTCGTCCCCAAAAACGCACAGGTGCGGAAATTCGTATCCGAAATAAAAATCCTAACCGGAATGAAAAACGGCGCGCGCACGGTGAAAAAAATAACAGTATCCGACCCCGACGGCGACACAACCGCAATGGGCGTGGTTTCGCAAAAACTCCTCGACAAACAGCCCGACGCCTTCGACACCGAACGCCCCGAACCTCCCGCAAAATGAAGCCGATTCTCGCAAAAATTGCCGCATTTTTGCTCGCGGCGGCGCTTGCGCCCTGCTTTGCAATGCCCGATTTCACGCTGGCAAAGGCGTCGTACAGGCTGCGCGGGGTGCTTGTTTGCGGCAACGGCGAAACGCCCGTGGACATAATGGTTTTTGCAGGCGCAAACGCAATCAAGGCGGCGGCGTTTTCGCAAACATCGCGGCTGGCTGCGCTGAAAATAGACGCCGACGGAAAGCCGCAGCTGAAGTGCAAATCGCAAAATTTCGGCGAATTTTTCGAGAAGACAACAATGCTTGCAATGGGCTTTTCGGAGTTCTTCAAACCGCAAATAGCCCACTATTCGCCGACGCAAAACGGGCTTCCGGCAGTGGCTCTTCTCCTCGACGACAACTGCGTTGTAAACTTTGAAAACTACGCCGACTTCGGCGGAATACATCTGCCCAAAACATTGCGCGTTGAATCGCCGCAATACAAACTAAACCTCGAACTGGTCGAAATTTTAGAAAAGCAATGAACGCCTCAGACAACACCGCCATGATAACGGGGCTTGGAATACTCTGCCCGATAGGCAATTCTCCCGAAGAAGTTCTCAAGAATCTCCGCGCCCTCAACGACGGGCTGGCTGCGGCAACGAAGATAGACACCGCCGCGTTCAAATCGCACATAGCCGCCGAAGTCAAAAACGCTGGGCTTGAAAAGAACCTCACCCCCGAAGAACTTGACGCGTTCACCGACCCGTTTCTGCGCCTTGCAATAGCCGCCGCAAGACGCGCGCTTGAATGCGCAAAAATCCCCGAAGAAGAGCTTGCCAAAACGGCAATGGTTGTGGCGACGTGCAACGGCGGAATGAACTCTCAGGAGGCGGAATACGCAGCCCATATCGACGGCGGCGCTCCATACACTTTTGAAAAATACGCGCAGGGGCTTCCCTGCGCGATGGCGCGCGCACTTGCCTCTGCGCTTAAAATAGGCGGCGCGGCGTTCGTGATAAACACGGCGTGCTCGGGCTCTACGGCGGCGGTTGCGATTGCCCAAATGCTCGTGAATCAGGGCAGGTACAAGAGGGTTCTCTGCGGCGGAGCGGACGCGATGGCGCTGGCGAACTTTGCGGGGTTTAGCGCGCTGAAAGTCGTCTCTGAGGAAAAGACCGCGCCGTTTTCCGTCCCCGAGGGAATGAATTTGGGCGAAGGCGCGGCGTTCTGGGTTCTCGAAGCCCGCTCAGAAGCGTCGAAACGCAAATGCGAGATTTTCGGCAAGGTAATCGGGCACGCCACAACGGGAGACGCCCACCACCCCACGCAGCCCGATCCGCGCGGCGACGGCGCGTTCAGAACAATGCGCAACGCCCTGAAAAACGCGGGAGTAGGGATTGCCCAAATCGGCTGCATAAACGCGCACGGCTCGGGAACGTCGGCAAACGACAAGGCGGAAACAAAGGCGATTTCAAAAATTCTAAACGGCGCAGACGTCGCGTTTGTATCGACAAAGTCGTACCACGGGCACTGCATGGGCGCTGCGGGAATAATAGAGGCAACCTGCCAGCTGCTGGCAATGAACGACAATTTTATGCCGCCGACCCTGCGCTTTACGCAGCTGCGGCAGGGCTGCCAAGCAGCCCCGCTGGGCGCGCCAAAAAACGCCGCCTACGACTGCTTTCTTTCGGCAAACTACGCCTTTGCCGGCAACAACGCCGCCATTGTGGTTGCAAAGGAAAATTTCGGGGATTTCGCGCCGCAAAAGAGCGAAAAAAAGCGCCCCGTGATTTCGGGCTTTTCGGCAATGTCTGCGCTGGGATTAAACGCCGCCGAAAACCTCGACGCCCTCGGCGCGGACAAAATAGGTTTGGAAAAAATCGCCCGCTTTGAAAGTCAGCACCGCGCGGGGCTCGTACGCGACTTCAACCCGCGCGCGCTAAACAGGCGCCTCGATTTTTCGGGAATGAACCCCATAAGCAAGTTCTCCACCATCGCGGCGGCGGCGGCGCTCGAAGACGCGGGAATAAAAATTTCGCGCAACAACTGCGAAGATGTCGGGCTTGTGGCGGCAATATTCCACGGCGCAGACTACGACGCCCATATGCGCGCCGTCTTCTTCGACGAATCCCGACGCGGCGACATTTCCTGTTTCTCAAACGTCACGGCAAACTCGACGGCGGGCTGGGTCTCAAAGGCGCTTGAAATAAAGGGCGCAAACATAACGTTTACGTCGGGGGCAAACGGCGGGCTGCAAACGCTCGAATACGCCTCGATGCTCGTAAACGGCGGGGAGGTCGCGCAGGCGGTGGTCTTCGCCGCGGACGAACTCTACAAAAGCATTTTCGACCGCGCCGAAAAATTCGGGCTTCTGCGCTCGGGCGGAGACCCCTTTGCGGTGAAATATTTTTCGTATGCAAACCGTTCTTGGCGAAGGCGCGTGCGCGGCGGTAGTTGAAGACTACAAC
>DAVZIV010000148.1:0-4357 GCA_052273125.1 Candidatus Merdousia sp.
GTTGCAGCGACTTCCATGAGATTCGAACGAACGAAGTGAACACAAAAGTTGCCTATCTTTTGCGAAGGATAAACGCGAAGCGTTTACCCGAAGGGCGAGAACAGCGCGCATTTTGCGCAAGCAAATGCAGGCGAGCGAGTCCAACACAAAAGCAGGCAAGCTTTTGGGAGAAGCTTTGGCGCAAGCCAAAGACCCCGAGCGAAAGCGAGCGGGCGAGACGAGCACCACCGTGCGAGCGAGTTCAATTCGAATCTCATCGTCTCCAGTTAGGAGAAAAGACACGGCACAAGTCGTGTCTTTTTTGTTGCAGCGACTTCCATGAGATTCGAACGAACGAAGTGAACACAAAAGTTGCCTACGGGGCAATCGGGAAATGGCTCTACAAAGACGTTGCCGGCCTGTGGCACGAAGAAAACGCCGCGGGCTACAAAAACATAATGTTTGCGCCCAACCCCTCGAAGAAGATGTCGTTTGCGTCGGCGTCGAACGAGACGCCATACGGAAGGGCGTCGTCTTCGTGGTGTCGGAAGAACGGCGTTCTGGAATGGAGCGTCGTGATTCCGCCGAACGCAACGGGAACGCTCGTCTTCCCTACGGCGAATTTCGATTCAATCAAAATCAACGGCAGACACCTCCCAAAAGGCACGCCCCGCCGCACCGACGGCAGACCCGTGCTCTCTGGCGCAAAATCGGGCAATTACAGAATTTTGATGGGCGAATAGCATCGGCGTAGAATAACAAAAAAACAAAACACGGTAGAATATATAAAAAAAGATTTAAGCATACTTTTATTTTGCGTAAATTCCTTAAATTTTGCATTTTCTGAAATATTACTGCCAGACCCCACAGTTTATTGCAATAACGGATCGTATTATTTAATATGTACCGGCGACGCCCCAAAAGGGGCGTTCTCTGTGTATAGGCCGGAAAGCTCGAGTCCCGCTCGGCACAGTTGCGTGGGCAGTGGCGGTTTTTGATTGCCGTTTGAATTGAAAAAACGCGCGGGAAGTCTTAGGAGCTTCCTGCGTTTTTTGTGGTTGACCCGCCGAAAAATCTCGAAAGATACGGGCGCCCGATTTTCTGCGCGGAATACATGGCGCGCCCGTACAGCGCGTTTAATCCCGACTTGGGGGCTTTACAAAAAACACAAGGTAGCCGCAATAAAATGGGGACTTGTAGCGGGCAAGTCGAACACCATTTATCCGCGGAATTCGCGGGGAAAAACCTGCACGAAAGAAACGCTGCCGCCGTGGTTCCACGATGTGCTAAACCCCGACGGCACGCCGTACCGCGCGGAGGAAGCCCAATATATTAAAAGCGTCTTAAAGCAAAAATAGCAGGCTTGCACTTTCAAAGTAAAAAAGAGTTCCCGAACAGGAACTCTTTTTTTTATTTCCGCCTCGGAAGCGAAGCGGAAGTACTTTCGGCGCATTGTCGCGGATACTTTCCGCTTGTAGATGGCAGGACAACCGCGACAACACGGCTGTGTCGAGCGCGAGGAAAAGGCGCAAAACTAACGCGCCGAATACGCAGCCTTTTCGTCTATTGCCGTTTTTGTTTTTTGCGCAAGGCTTTTGCGCTGGACGTCGCTCAGGAAAGCGAATTTGTCGGAATTGCCGCCGCCGAGAGCCTGCGATGCAAGCACGTATACGGGAATGTGGTCGGCAGTGTCGGCGACAAGTCGGGCAAGTCTCGGGTAGTCGCCCGTTTTGAACAGAACTTCGGAAAGTCGCGAAACACTCTTGAGTTTTCCTTCCGCCATTGCGGCGTCGAGCAGTTCGGCGGCAAAGTCCGCCCTGCCGATTTTTTCGAGCATATTGGCGAATTTCGGCACGTTCGCGGCTTCGGAACGGCTGAGGAACGCCGCAAAATCGGCGCGGGTCGCCTTGCCGTTATAGGCGTTGAGCGCCAATTTCAAGTCGCCGAGGACGGCCTCCTGTTTGGCGGTTTTTGCGCGCGAGGCTATGTCTTCAAGGATTGCGGAAGTCGCGGCGGTGTCGCCCATTACAAGCAGCGCTTCGGCGCACGCCGCCTGCATTGAAAATTTCAGGCGGGCGTCGGCGGCGTTGACTTTTTCAATGCACATTGAAAGCGCTTTTGCGTCTTTGAATCTCTCAGCCGCCGATATTGCCGCGGCGAGCTTTGCGGGCGAATTTCCCGACAAGAGAGTTCCAAGCAAAACGTAGTTTTTCGACTCCACCGCGTTGCGTATCTGCGCGGAGGCGTCGAAATTCGTCAAATCGGCGTTTTTCCTCGCCGCGGCGGCAGCCCGTTCGTCGCCGAATTCGGAGCAGACGCGCGCAAGCAAAAGGTAGTATTTCGACGGCGATTTTGAATATTTTAGCGCCTTGCGCACGTTGTCGAAAGCCCCCAGCGGATTGCCGTTTTTCAAATCGTTGTACACCGCCACCGTCACGGCGACATCGCCGGATTTTATGCCGTATTTTTTCAGCAGTTGCGAAGCCGCCGCGATGTCCTCCGTCGAAACGTAGAGAACGGCCGCAGTCTTTGCGCAATATTCCGATATTTCGCGGGCGTTTTTAAACATATCCGCCGCCTTGACAAAATACGCAGCGCCCTCGGCGACGGAGGAGGCAATGTAGAATCTGTTTGTTTGCGAAAAAATATCAACAACATTGGGCACGGTCAGCAGCCCGTCGGCGTACGCCTTTTTTAGCAGCAGCAGAGACTTGTCCGCGGACTTGCCGTCCCTTGCAAGCAGCGCCGCCGACATCGTAATGTAGGCGGAATTTTTGCGGTTAAACGCCTCGGGGAGTTTGGCCTCGAGCACGCGACCGGCGTATTCTTCGTTCCTGAGCGAAAGCGCGTAGATTGACGCAAGCATCATTCGCGCCTCGAGATTGTTCGGCGAACGCGACACCCCCGAGGTCAAATTCATCAGCCCCGCGGAAAATTCGCCGTCTTTAAAGTGTTCTTTCGCCTTTTTGATGTTGAATTCGCCGACCTTTTGGCGGTACGCCTCCATGCCGAAAGGCGCTTTCACGGCGTCCCAAACGGTGATTTCGTCGAAGCCCTTGACGTAGCGCGAGACGGTAAAGATTGCCGCCACAAGCAGAACGAAAACCGCCGCGGCTGCGCCGAATGCGTATCCCGAAATTGCCCTCCAGCGCGGTTTGACAACCCATTTCTTGCGCTCTGTATCGAACGCGCGGCGGAACATTCCCCAAAACACGGTTTCTTCATTGTGCGTATTCTTTTTCATACAAGACCACTATGCTGTTTTATTTGCGAAAAATATGCCGCCGCGCGCGCCGAATTACAAGCACAAAACGCGGAGCTTTTTGCGCCCGCAAATCGCTTTGTGCGCTCTTTGTTGTTGACATGCGCCCGCGCCCCTGCTTGCCTGTCAACGGTTGCGCGCGTCGTACCGACCGCATTTGGCGTGTTGTGCGCGCCGCGCAGATTCCCGATTCCCTAAAACGTTATGAAAAGAAAAATATCAAAAGTTATCAAAAAGAAAAAAATTTTCGCGACGGTGGACTCGTACCCCGTGGAGGGAATATTGTCGGATATGTCGGAGCTGGTTTTGAAAATCCAGCGCGGGCTGATTATGCCCGCCCTGATTTTTTCGCACCACAAAATTGCAAACACGATAACGTTTTTCGGGGCGTCGCGGATAAAGCCGCCCGCGCAGGCAAAGGCCGAGCTTGACGCCGTTTTGAAAAAATCCAAGAAGGGCAAAAATTTCAAAAAGCTGCTCGCCGACGCCGAGCGCGCCGTCGAGATGTCGCGCTACTACGCGTGGACGGAAGAGCTTGCCTTCAGGCTTCAAAAATGGGTTGACGACGCCAACCCCGCCCCCGAACAGCGCCTCTACATTATGACGGGCGGCGGCCCGGGAATTATGGAGGCCGCCTCAAAGGGCGCGTACATGGCAGGCGGCGTGCCCGTCGGCGCGACAATCCCGATTTCCTCGGAGGAAAAGCGCAACGAGTATGTAGACAAGGGAGTATGGTTTCAATTCAACTACTTTTTCATGCGCAAATTCTGGCTGCTTGCAATGGCGCGCGCCGTTGTAGTCTGCCCCGGAGGATTCGGCACTTTCGACGAATTTTTTGAAATCATAACCCTCATAAAAACAGGCAAGGAGAAAAAAATCCCGCTCGTCCTCCTCGACAGGGAATTTTGGGAATCCGTTGTAAATTTCGACAAACTCATCAAAAAAGACGTCATCACCAAAGCCGACATGAAATTCATCCACTTCGCCTCCTCCGTAGACGACGCCTTTAATTTCATCACCCAAAACCTCTAACCCGCTGGGCGGAGCGCAGGTGCGCTTCCTTCTTGTGGCGTGGCGATTTTTTGCTACCGCAAAAAATTTCCGCCGCTTTGTCAG
>DAVZIV010000149.1:0-4346 GCA_052273125.1 Candidatus Merdousia sp.
GTGCTCATACCTCTCCCCCTTGTCAATATATTTTTTATGATTATTTTTCAATAAATCCCTATTTTTCCAACCACCAACACGTTATATCATTAAAATTTTTCGGGGAAATTCAAAAAAACAACGGAGAAATTCGGGCAATTCCGAAAATTTATCGGCAAAAAACTCCAACACATGGGAAAACTATAGCAACTGAAAGTTTTTTTAAAATTATAATCTGTCGGCGATATTCCCAATTCAAAGGCAAAACCTTTACGCTCTCGCGTCTCGTACCCTGCAAATGATTTACAGAGTCCGCGCGCCCACGCAAACAACAAACAAAAAAAACGGCGGCAACTTCAAATGCCGTCGCCGTTTCGCAAATATTCGAGATTATTTCTCCTCTCCCGACGCGTTCTTTCTGGCGAAGACTTCGGCGCAGGCGTTGAGGTAGCCGTAGCCGAATTCCTCGTCGGGCATAAGATAGCTGCCCTCCGTCCATTCGTTCCACGAATTGACCGTTATCAGGCGCGGGTGGATATTATTTTTTATCACCCAATCCTTTGTTTCTATCAGCGCTTTTTTGAACGCTTCGGGATTGGAGCCTTTCACATAGCTTGCAACGTGCCCGTCGGGATAGCGCGAGTTTGTATCCCAGCCGACCGAGACGTTGGGGAAGAATCTGCCGTTTGTTTCGCGGAAAGATTCGTCTCTGTATTTCTTGGACACGTCGAACCATTTTTCGTACGTGAGGTAGTTTTTGGTTATTTCCCTCCACATTTTGTAGAGCCAATTATAGGTTGTTGTGGACGAAATTCCGTACCAGTCCATCACGCCGCCGGGGTCTTTTATTCCCGCCGATTCAACCGACTCGGGCAGGAACCCGAACACCATCAGATGTATGCCGTTAAAGCCCGCCTTTTTGCATTCCGCCTCGAGGTATTCGAGCGCGCCCTTTGCCACGGCTTCGCCGCCGATGTCCTTTACAAACGCGGGGAAGCGGTATATTGCGAACACGGGCTTGCCGTCTATCATATAATGATTTGGCTGCTTAAAATATGATATAAAACGCGGAACGAGTTTTTCCCTGAACTCCCTGTCCGAAACGCCGGCAGACCAGATTTTGTTGTTCTTTATTGCGACGGGCATATTTCTGTTCCAAAGCCCGGTGACATCGTGGTTTGCCCACATCAGGAAAAATTTCATTCTCCGTGAATTGGGCGCATTCAAAAAGCCGTTGTTGAGGGCGTTTTCAAGGAACGGACGCCCGCCGTACCAGTACCAGTCGTAAATGAAAACGTTGACGCCCGCGGCGGTGGCGGCGTCGATTTGGCGCGCCATTTCGACGGGATCGTCATCGCGGACGTATCCCCAAAGCGGCTTGCGCGGCTCGTTGTGCCCCTTGAATTTCGGGGTTGCCTCGTAGACGTTCTGCCATTCGCCGTTGCCGTGGTCGAAAATGCCAAGCTCCTTCCAGCGCGGCTCGTTTTGGTACGCCGGCCACACTATTGCGGCGACGTCGAACTCCGCGCCGGTATTGGATTTCGGCGCGCCGTCGGCGGATACAGCGGTATTGAGGAACGGAAACGCCAACGCAAGCGCCGCAACTCTAATATTGTTTTTTATCATTTTTTAATCCTATTTATCTGTTTGATTTTTTTTGACGTTTTTATCGAAAGCGCATTTGAAGGCGTTGACGCCAGAAACAAGGGAACGCGAATTCCCACGCCAGAAAAATTCGCCCGAAAGCCCGTCGGGTAGGCTTATGCAAACGTCGAGTCCCATGCCGTCGGCGGATACGGCGTAGTCCGTCTTTATCGCTCCGAGCCTGTGCGGAATCTCGGCGCGCACGAATTTAAGCGCGCCCAAATTCGGCGAAATTTTCACGCTCCTGAATCCGTTGGAATTCGGCGTTATGCCCGCCACGAGCGAGAGAAATTCGTACATCGGGCTTGCGCTCCAAGCGTGGCAGTCGCTGCGGGTGGGCTCGGGATTTTCGGCAAACGTGGTAAGCCCGATCTCGAGCATATCGCGCCACGGGGAAAGCATATTCAAAAATTCGTCGCCCCTGCCGAGTTTTGCCGCGGCCTGAAAGAGATAGAACTTGTAGTAGAAAGTGGCCTCCATTATGTCGTCGGGCTTGTGCGGAGAGTATGAGGATTTTGCATTCGCCGATATTTTTTCAAAAACCGCGCCCTGTTTTTCGGCGGGAATTGCGTCGGTGAGAATGCCCATTATGTTTGCGTGTTGGCTGAAGCGCTCAAGCCCCGCCGCGTCGGAGAGAAGCCCGCGGTCGGCTCTCCAGCAATTTTCGTAGACGCCGCGCTTTATTGCCGCGCAGATTTCCCCGTATCGGCGGGCGGTGTCGGCTCTGCCGAAATCGCGCATAATCTCCGCGGCGTCGGACAGTGCGGCGGCGAACTGCAGCGAAAGTATTGCCGAACCCGATTTCCCGCTGTCGGGCGGCACGCCCGCGCGCCAGTCGCGAACCCAGTCTACAAAATTCCAAAATTCCATATCGGCAACGAGCATCGAAGTCTTCGGGTCTATTCTTTCCGAAAACCAATTCATTACGGTTTCAATGCCGTTGAGCTTTGTCTTGACGAATGCGTCGTCGTCGACGTGTCTGCGGTAGTCGGCAATCATGTTTACCCAGTATAGGCTAAACGGCGGTATCACCTGCACCGTGCGGTTCGGATAGCTCGAGGTCGTCAGCCCGTGGTGGAGGCGCGAAACGTCGAACATTTCCAGCGCCTTTTTCATCAGGCGCGAGTCCCCCGAAACGTAGAGGGAAATCAGCGCCTGAATGCGGGTGTCGCCAATGTACTGGAGGCGCTCGTAGAATGGGCAGTCGAAATACGTATCCCACGCGCAGAGGCGCACGGTGCGCCAGCAGACGTTCCAGATGTCGGAAAGCGATTTGTCCGAAGAGGAAAACTTTGCGTTTTCGGCAAACGGATAACCCGTGAATACGCCGCCGAAATCCAGAATATCAAGCGGAGAATCCCCCGTGTTAATCTCCAGTTCGACGTATCTAAAGCATCTGAAATTAAGCGTGGTGAATTCGCGTTTTGCGCCGTCAAACTTGTATTCGTCGCAGACGGGATGGAAGGGAATTTTTTCGTCGGTTTCGTTTCTGTTGCCCTTGCCTGCGAGCCCCGAAATTTTCGGGTTTGCCAGACTTTCGCAATACGAGATTTTTGCGAAAGCCCCCCTGCCGCCGTCGACACTAAGGCGTGTGTAGGCGTTTGTAAGCGCGGAATTATCCAGCAGAATTTTGCAATGCGTATTTGCCGGAATTGTGAACTTTTTGCCGCGGATAAAGCCTATGTCGGCGGGCTTGACGTCGCCGAGATTTTCGGCGCGCACGACTTTTTTCAGCCGAATCGGCGTTTCCTCAAGTTGCGGGAGCATTCGCGGAGTGAGAATGATGTGGCAACCCCCATAAAATCGGGTGTCGTTTGGTTGCAGCGTACGGACGGCAGGCTTCCAAGACGAGTCGTCGAAATCGATATTCTGCCAGCCGGCGGTGTTTTTCGCGGCGTCTATTTTCTCTCCTCCGCCGCTAAAAAACATTCGCCAGCCCTTAGGCAGCCCCGAGAAAAACGAAATGCCCGCGTCGGTTTTGCACTTCCAGTTTTTCGGCAGGGTATCCGTAAAATCGGCAT
Source organism: Candidatus Merdousia sp. (assembly GCA_052273125.1). Lineage (GTDB taxonomy): Bacteria > Verrucomicrobiota > Verrucomicrobiia > Opitutales > Intestinicryptomonadaceae > Merdousia. Next base: position 3,645 of record DAVZIV010000149.1, read on the forward strand.
TCGGCGAGCCGCTTTGAATCCAGAGCCCGAGGTGTTTTGAATTGAACGAATACGGCGCAAAATTTCCGAAATCTACAACCTCCACGGCTATGACGTTTTTGCCCGCCTTCAGGTATTTTGCAATGTCCACGGAATCGAAAAACCATCTGTTAAAATCTCCGCTTTCCGAGCCCCTGCAAACGTATTTTCCGTTGACGAAGAGTCTGTATTTGTTGTCGGCGGTTATGTTTATAAAAAGCTCTTTCGGGGCTTTTTGAAGAGCAAACGCATTTCTAAAGTAGACGACCTTTCCGCTCTCGGGGGTAAAAGAACTGTCGCTGATAAAATCCGACTTGTACAGCCAACGCTGCTGCAGAACGTAGTCTGCGGGTTTTTTCGGCTCTTCGGCGCGCGCCGAAAACAGCATTGCGAAGCAAAACAATACAAAGGTATACACATATTTTTCCATACGTCGGAAAAATTACAGGAACCTCAGAACTCAGTCAATTAAATTTTCCGCCGTTTGCGTAAAAAACGTCGCCCGATTTATTTTGAAACTTTTTCGCCCCGTTTGGCGTTTTACTCTGCGAAACCAAAAATTCCGAACTTATGAAAAACAAAATCCCGTCTCTTATAGTTATGGCTGTGCTCGCCGCCCTGCCCGCGGCGCTCCCCGCGCAGACGCAACCGCCCGCCCCCGCCGACAAGGAAGCCCTGCTTAGG
>DAVZIV010000150.1:0-4302 GCA_052273125.1 Candidatus Merdousia sp.
AAAGGGCAACTTTCGTTGCCCTTTATTCTTGATATAAAAACCTAACTTTTCTCACCGACAAAGCGGCGAATAAATAGCGGGAGCTATTTGGCCGCGCCACAAGATGGAAGCGCACCTGCGCCAGCGCCACGGAATCGAAACCCGCCGAGCGGGCGCAACCCCGCGCATTTTAACATTAGCTGAGTTTGACGTCCACCCAAGCGCCGCACTCGGCGTTGCTCTTGAGGGAGGCATCGACAAACGCAAGACCCATTCTGCCGTCGAGAACCGTCGCATATCTGGTGTGTTCGTAAGAGAACGGTTTGCCCTGCTGCCAAGCCCTGACGTCCTTTTCAAATTCCCTGTGCAGACGCGCATAGGCGTCGTGGAAGCCTTCGGGATGGCCTGCGGGAATGCGCGGCTCTTTGAGGAGACATTCGGGAACATCGCCGAGGAAGCCGTCGTTTGCCTGAACGTCGCCGCGCCAGTAAACTCTGTCGGGCTGACCGGGGAGCATGATGGTGACCTTTTCCGGTTCTTCCTGTCTCCAGACGAGAGTGCCCTTTGTGCCCGCGACTTCAATGGAGAGATCGTTCTTGTGCCCGATGCAAATTTGCGAAGTTCTGACAAGCGCCTTTGCGCCGTTTGTGAGTTCGCAGTAAACTGTGGCGTGGTCGTCGAGAAGTCTGCTCTTGACGAAAGTTTCCATGTGGGCGGAAACCTTGACAACGTCCATACCCGTTACGAAACGCAACTGCATGAGGGCATGGGTGCCGATGTCGCCCAAGCAGAGAGAGCCGCCGGAGCGCTTGGGGTCGGTTCTCCAAGACGCGCCGTCTTCGCCGCCCGCCTTTTCGATTTGCTTTGCCAACCAGCCCTGAATGTATGCGGCGTCAACCCAGCGAATGTCGCCGAGCAAGCCGCTTGTCACGACAAAGCGCGAGAACCACGAAGTCCAGTGCCCGAGATACGTGTGTGCGACCGCGAAAGGCAGCCCCTTCGCCGTAGCCGCGGCTACAAGCTGGTCCGCCTGTTCGAGGTTGATTGTCAAAGGCTTTTCGCACATAACGGGAATGCCTGCTTCGATGGCCTTCATGGCGGGATCGAAGTGGACGAAATTCGGCGTTACGATGAGAATGTAGTCAAGCTTCTGATCGGCGGGCAGGTTCTTCTGGTCGTCAATCATTTCCACATACGACTTGTAGCCCTTGATGGGATACGGCCATTTTTCGGCTTCGCTCATCGCCACTTCGGGATTCGGATGGAGAGCCGCCGCCACAACTCTGCGCGTACCGTCAGAGAAAATTGCTTTTTGGTGGGGCTGGGCGATGAAAGCGCCGCAACCGCCGCCGACTAAACCGACATTGAGAGGTCTTTGAGACATTTTATTCCTTTTAGTTAGTTTTCTTTTTAATTCAATGCAAGCCGAACCGCCGACATCGCGGAAATCCGCCGAAATGCCGCCGCCCGACTATTCTCATTCGGTGGGAATCATTACAGCTTTGCGGCGTTTTTCAACATTTTTTTTGGGTTGACTTGCGTTTGCGCAAATGCGAGAAATTCAAAAGTTCGGCGGTCGGACATTTCGGGCCGAAATACAAACAGAAAAACATAAAAAGGCTCTTTATGAAAATTTCAAAATGCGTTTTAATTTTTTTGACGACAGTTGTAATACCCGCTTTCGCCTCGGCAGCGCCAGAAACGCCGCAGGGGAAAATCACACAGGCGGCAAATTCGGCGGAAATCCTGCCCGCGGCACTCGCGCAGGCAAAGTCTCAAAACAAGAAAGTGATGGTGCTTTTTTCGGGGCTCGAATGGTGTATGCCCTGCCGCGTGTTCGACAAGAACGTGATTAAAAAACCGGTCTTTGAAAAGTTCGCCCGCAACGAGCTCGTTCTTGTGGAATTCGACATGAAGCGCAACGGCGCAGTCTCCCTTGCAACCAACGCAAAAGAGCCGAGCGCCCCCGCCGTTTCCGACACCGAAATAAAGCGTCAGGCAAGACTGCTTATGGACAAATTCGGCGTGCGCGGCGTGCCATGCGCCGTGATTCTCGACGGCGACGGCAGGGAAATCTTCCGTCATGAGGGCTGCGGGATAGGCGCCGAAGATTTTGTCAAAGCCGTCCGCGACGCAAAATAACGCTTAAAAAAAGTTGCTTTTTTGCATTTATGTGAAATGCTAAAAAACAGATTTAAGAGTATGGAACTTTCAGCATATATACCCGTTTTGACCCAAATTTTGGCAGCCGTTGCAATTCCCGCAGTAATAATAATAGCCAGTCATATTTTCGGACAGCGCGCAAAGGCGAACAAATACAACGAATCCGCCTACGAATGCGGCACGGTTCCCGAGGGCGTTCCGCACCCCAGATACGGCGCGCGCTTCTACTTGGTGGCAATGCTGTTTGTGATTTTCGACATAGAAGTTGTGTTTATGCTGCCCATTGCGGCAAGCTATCCGAAAGTGGCGCACTCGCTGCCTCTGGCTTGCGCGGTGCTTTTCTTCCTCGCGCTGCTGTTTGCCGGAATAATTTACGAAATCAAGAAAGACGCCCTGAACTGGAACATACCAAAGTCGAACTAAAATGAGGCTGAAAAGATTCCTGTCAAAGAGTCGGATAATCGACATTCAAAGCGATTCGCTCGAATCGGCTTTGCGGGAACTTTTGGATACCGTTTCGCCGTCGCTGCTGCCCGAAGAGGTAAAAAAATCCACGCTCAAAAACATTCTCGAGCGCGAAAAAAATATGACCACATATCTGGGCAACGGCATTTGTATGCCGCACACCAGAATTGCGGGACTGAAGCAAAAATATATTTTCGCCGCGGGCAGATGCCCAAACGGGCTGACATTTGAAAGCGCCGCGGGGGAGACAACCTACGCAAAAACGCGCACGCTCTTTCTGCTGATTTCCGACGAAAAGGTAGACTCTTACCTGAACGTGCTCAACACGCTCAGCCGCTCTTTCTCGGAGAACAGGGTTGCCGAGAGGCTGGGAATGTCGCAGTCGCTGAAGGAATTTGTTTCGATTCTCGAGGGTGCGTTCGACTCCGGCGCGAAAAAATCCGCAGACAGGGCGGAACGCAACCGCGCCAAGCGCAACTCCGTAGACGCCAAAACCACAAACCTCATAATGAGGTCGGCGGCAAAAATTGCAAAAGTTTCAAACTGCAACGCCATTCTGTTGCAGGGCGACGTTTTCGACGAAATCCCCGACTTGTCGAAATTCTTCGGCGCGCAAAAAATGGTCGTGATGACCGAACGCACCGCGCTGCCGATTCCCGACGCGTGGAACATAATCAACGTGCGCACGTTTTCCTCCGAAAGATTCTCGCAGCTAAAAAGTGCGGTGATAATCGGTATGACGCGCTCGATTCTCAAAATTACCGACAAAATCTGCTGCATAGGCGGCATAAAAGACAGCAATTTGGCAGACTCGGTAATAGTGCTGGACATCTCCAAAAACTTTTCCGACATATTCTCGCAAAAGGATTTGTTGCCCGAAAACATCAAGCCCGAAGTTCTCGAGCGCGTGATAGACTTGGCTACGGAGCTGTCCGTCGAAGGTCGCGAGGGCAAGCCCGTGGGCTGCATTTTTGTGCTCGGCAATAACGACGAGCTAAAGCCCCATCTAAAGCAGCTAATTCTCAACCCCTTCAACGGCTACAAGCCAGAAGACAGGAACATTCTCAACCCGTTTATGGCGGAAACCGTCAAGGAATACTCGCTCATTGACGGAGCTTTTATAATTGACGAAAACGGAATTATGCTTTCCGCGGGCACGCTGATTCATACTCCCGATTTCAAGCTGCAACTCCCCGGGGGGCTTGGCGCGAGGCATGCCGCCGCGTACTCGATTTCCCTGATGACAAACTGCATTGCCATTGTGGTTTCATCAAGCACAGGCTACATTACGATGTTCCGCAAAGGCCAGATTATCCCCATCTACGAAAAGAAATCCTAACTCGCGGCGGGTTTCGATTCTGTGGCGCGGCTATTTTGCTCCCGCAAAATTCGCGCCGCTTTATCAGTGAGTATCATTAAGTATTCAAGTTGGAATACGCAAAACTTCAGAACAGATTGACTAAAAAACTTTCGTATTAGAACTAACGTGAGATTGTTAAAACGCGCGAGGCTCGAGCTGGAAAACAAGCGATGCGCGTTTGAGATTTTTTGCGTAGCAAAAAAGACCCCGCAGGAGCGAGACGTTTTGCGAATGCAAACGCGAGTCAATTTGTGTTAGGCGGCAGGATAGTACAAGTAGTACAAGACAGCCGCCGCCTAACCAAAAAACAGCCGAGAGCATAATCGTTGGCGAAT
>DAVZIV010000151.1:0-4236 GCA_052273125.1 Candidatus Merdousia sp.
GCCAACCATTACGCGCCCTCGCGCGTTTTAACGGGTGGAGGGAGTCCAATATTGGTTTAGTCCGAAGAATAAAAATTCGCCCCGAACAACAAGCCTGTTCTTTTTGACATCGAACCAAACGAGACAGCGATAGGTTCTGTTGGTGTCGGGGTCAATGACCGAGCCCACATACTTGCCGCCGTCGAGAGCGAGATTGTTTATGAAATCAAACCCGCAAACAAAGGGATTTCCGGGGACACCCTTCGTGCGCTCGAGAGGATTTTTCTCGGTGTCGTCAATTTTGCCATTGTGGTAAACGGCAACCATTTTGGCGGAAATGAAACCGCCCTTTTTGTAAAAGCGGGCTATGCCGCAAGAGACATCGGGCTTGTCGGGGTCGGGAACGTCAAAATCGCCGAGAATGTCGACTTGAGTCCGCGGACGGACAGCCTCGGGTTGAGGTTGAGCCTGAGATTCCGAGTGAAACGGAAACGCCAAAAACAGAGCGCCGCCCACGACCGCAAATAGCGCAACAAAGGCGAACAGAAACTTAAAAAATTTCGATTTCATCATTATTGGCGCAACTTTTACCACCGCTGTAAAGTCGGTCAATTATAATTTCGGATAAAAAGAGAATTTTCCGCAAAATTTGCGCTTGAAAAAATCCGCGCCGATGATGTTAAATTTTTGCCGAAAGAACACGCAAATATGGAACCAGCCTCACACCTGCTACTCTCCGACTTGGCAATAATAGCCGTTGCCGCAACGCTTTCGATGCGCCTTTTTGCATTTCTGAAACTCCCGCAACTGCTTGGATTTATTTTCACGGGAATGATACTTTCGCCCGTGCTCGACGTAATACGCGACAAAGCGGCAATAGAGGAGCTGGGCGAACTCGGGGTGATGTTTATGATGTTCTTCGTGGGGATGGAGTTCAACCTCGACAGGCTCAAAAAAGTTTTCGTGCCAAGCTTCATAGGAATGTTCTTCGAGGTGGCGGGAATGGTAGCATTCGGCGTTTTTGCGGCGTCGTGCATGTCTATGAACCTGACGGCGGGGCTGTTTCTGGGCGGAATACTTTCAATGAGCTCGACAATCGTCATAATGGAAATTTTCGCCCAGCGTCGCGAATTCGGCAAGCCGTACGCACAGATTTCGACGGGCATACTGATTATGGAAGACCTCTTTGCGGTGTTCCTGCTGGTGCTGCTTGTGGGGGTATCGTCGGGCAAGCCAGACTTGGGCAAGCTCGGGCTTTCGACGCTTTCAATGCTGGCGTTCGTAATTGCGATATTCGTGGTGGGCAAACTCACAATTACATACGCGCTGAAAAAGCTCGCCCTTTCGAGAAACCCGCAGGAAACGGTTATGTTTACGCTGTGCATGATGTTGGGGCTCGGATTTTTGGCGGTAAAGTCGGGAATGTCGCTTGCCCTCGGCGCGTTTCTGGCGGGCTCGATAATTTCGGGAACGTTCGCAGACCGCAATATAGAACATCTGACAATGCCGTTTAGAAATTTCTTTGTGGCGGTATTCTTCGTATCGGTGGGCACCATGACGCGCCCCGAACAGATTGTCGATATGTGGCTGCCGATAGTGTTAATCACGGCGGGTCTGCTTGTTTTCCGCACTATATTTTCATTCGTCGGAATCGTGCTTTCTGGCGCGCGCTGCTCAGACGCGTTTATGACGGGTATGTATATGGCGCAAATCGGCGAATTTAGCTTTGTAGTAGCGGGGCTGGGCGTTTCGATGAAAGTGTTCGATTCCTCCGTGATGGTCATAACAATGGGAGTGTCGTTTTTGACGGTGTTTTTGAACCCGCTGCTGCTCTCGATTGCCCCGCACATAACGAAGTTCTTCGGCAGACACACGCCGTCGAAAATCAAGGCGCTCTTCGACATCTACCACGACGGCGTAGCCGCAGTTTTCGGCGCCGCGGGCAAAAGCACCAACCTGCGCACGATAACCCAGCCGCTCGTGAAAATTGCCGTCTACGCCCTGCTTTTCTGTGCGCTGATTTTTGCGGCGCTCTACACAAACGACGCGGTGAAATCGGCGGAAAGCCTGCGGGAATGGGCAAAATGGCTGCTGATTGCCCTATGGGGCATTGCCGCGATGGTCGCCGCGCCAGTGGTGATGGGATTGCTGACGAACGTGGAAGACGCCGTCGGCAAATTTTTCTCGCTCTCGGCAATCGGGCTTGAGGGCAAACCCGCCCTGCGCAAAAAGGTCGTGCGCTTTTTCAGCACGGCATTTTCGTCGGTAATAATATTGGCGTTTACGGTGGTGTATATGTGCGCTCTGGCATACTGCCTGCCGCTTGGCGACTTTTCCATGCTCGGTGCCGTGGTGATTATGGCGGCGTGTTTTCTGCTGCGCAGGCGCGCAATGGGAGTTAAAACGACGCTCGAAGGCAGGTTTTCCATAGCCCTCAAGCGCGACCTGCAAAACGCGATGTCCAACCGCCACGAAATGATGACCGAACGCCTCAAGAGCCGCTACAAGTGGTCGGTGGAAGTGTCGGAAGTCGAAATAGACGAGCTTGCGGAAGTGGCGGGCAAGCGCGTGGGCGAAATCCAGCTACGCTCGAAGTCGGGCGCGGAAATTGTGGCGATTAGGCGCGGCGGACTTGTCTCGTACAACATCAATTCCGACACCCGACTTTTCCCCAACGATGTCGTGGTTCTCTGCGGAACGTCGGAATCAAACGCGGAAGCGGAAAAGCTGCTCTCCGCCCTCCAATTCGACACCGACGCCAAACACGACAAAATCCTCGACGACTACCAAATAAAAACCTACATTCTCCCGCCGTCGAGCACCCTCGCCGCCCAGACCCTCGGCGGAACGAACTTAAACAGGCGCTTCGGCGTGAAGGTTTTGGCGGTATCGCGCGGCGAAAAAAATCTGCGCCCCTCCGCGGAGCTTGAATTTGCCCCCGAAGACAAAATTCTTGCAATGGGCGCGCCCGACAAACTCGACACATTCGCGCAGACGTTCGGGCTTTCGTAGGCGCTTTTCGGCAACGCGTGCGGCGGAAAAATAAAAACGCGGCGAGCCGCACCGCCCCTCGCCGAATGCGGAGCTGATGTTTTTGCTTGAAATGGCTCGGCTAAGATGCTTTCTATTGAATACGAAAATTATGAGCGAAAAAAGAGCAATTTTGGCGTTGGAAGACGGCAGCGTTTTTACGGGCAGGGCTTTTGGCGCAAGCAAAACGGTAGTCGGCGAGGCGGTATTCAACACGTCAATGACGGGCTATCAGGAAGTCCTTACAGACCCGTCGTATTTCGGGCAGATTGTCAATATGACATCGGTTCAAATAGGCAACTACGGCGTCAACCCCGAAGACGACGAGAGCGACGGCGTGAAAGTCTCGGGTTTTGTCGTCCGCGATGTAAGCCCCATTTCAAGCAGCTGGCGCGCTGCGCAGACAATCCAGCAATATCTCGAAAACGCGGGCGTGCCCGCAATCAGCGGCGTTGACACCCGCGCAATCACAAAGAAAATCCGCGACGCTGGCGCAATGAAAGCGTGCCTTTCCACCGAGGGAATCTCCGCCGGGGAAGCCCTGGCAAAAGCGCAGAGCTGGGCGGGATTGGTCGGCGTGGACTATGTGAAAATGGTATCGTGCAAAAAGCCCTACCACTTCGACCTCTCCGACGAAGACCTCAAACCCTTCACCGTCTGCGGAACTAAGCTCTACAATTTCCGGCGCCGCAAGCCGCTGTTTAAGTGCGCGGCCATAGACTTCGGAGCAAAAACGTCTATCTTCAAGCGCTTGGCGTTCAACGGCTTCGATGTCACCGTATTTCCCGCGGCAACCTCGGTGGAGGAAATTTCCGAGTTCGGCCCGCAGTGCCTGTTCCTTTCAAACGGCCCCGGAGACCCGTCGGCAGTGGACTACGCACACAAGACCGTCGCCGCGCTGATAAAAAAGTACCCGACGTTCGGCATTTGTTTCGGGCATCAGGTAATCACGCACGCAATCGGCGCAAAGACGTACAAGCTCAAGTTCGGACACCGCGGCGGCAACCAGCCCGTGAAGAATTTGGAATCCGGCTTGGTTTCCATAACCTCGCAAAACCACGGCTTTGCCGCGGACGCAAAGTCGGTTGAAAACGCGGGCGGCATTGTCACGGAAATCAACCTCAACGACAATACCGTCGAAGGTCTGCGCCACAAGGATTTGCCCGTGTTTTCGGTTCAGTACCACCCAGAGGCGGCCCCCGGCCCGAACGAAGCGGCAAAGCTCTT
>DAVZIV010000152.1:0-4159 GCA_052273125.1 Candidatus Merdousia sp.
GTCCTTTATGCGCTGGAACTGGATATTGTACGCCATGGTGCAGTCGAAACCCGCTTTTGGAGGAATTCGCCGTGGGTGTAGTTTATGGTAATTGCGTTCCAGTAGATGGGCGGCAGACCCGCCTTTTTCATCTTTTCGTCCGCCTTTGCAAAGAGCGCCTTTGTCTTTTCCTGACCGCCGATACCCTTTACAAATTCAACAGAAAGATAGATGCTGAAGAAGATTTTTCCGTTGGGCTTGTAGTAGTTGGGCTGGTTGAAATAGTGCTCTATGCAGTAGTCAATCATCTCCAAAAACTTTTCTCCGTCGTATCGGCAGTTGAGCCAGACGTTGGGCTTTTTTCTGTCTACGGGCGGGCGGAAGAAGTCGCAGCGGTCGTGGTTTGCCCACATGAGGGCGAACTTCATCTTGTCGCGGTTGGGCGCTTTGAGGAAGCCCTCTTCGAGGGATTCCTGCATGCTCATTACGCCCTTGTTGTAGTAGTACCAGTCGTAGACGAAAACATCTATGCCGCTGTTGGAGGCAAGCTCTATTTCCTTTGCAACGTCGATGGGCGATTTGCCGTCGAGATACCCCGTGAGCGGGCGTATGGGCTGGTTGTGTCCCTTGTATCGCGGAACGGCGGTCTTTACGTTTTCCCATTCCGTCCAGCCTTTGCCTTTCCAGCATTCGCCAAGCGGATAGACGTGCCAGTGCGGATAATAGATGCAGAGAACGTCCAGTTTTTTGCCGTTCTTGGCGGCTGGTTCTTGTGCGGCGAACGACGCCCCCGCAAAGCCCAGCACAAGCGCGAGTGTTGCGTATATAGCTTTTGTAAGTTTCATATTGTTTGCGTTCCGATCGGTGTTAAAAATTTTCAAACTTTGCGCCGCCGTTTTGGGGGCGGCAAAATGGACAATGGCGGGAATCTACTTGTTGTCCGTCACGACAACACATTCTATTCCCAGAACTTTTGCAACCTTTTTGATTTCGTCGGCGTGGTGTCCTATGCCGAGGGCGAAGTGGTGTGTAGGGCCTTCCAAGCACCAGTTGCGCAGGAACGAGCGCACGTCGGGCTTGAACTTGCCGTGGGTGTTTGTGTTGCCCGTGGGGGGAACGTCGCCGGCGGTCGATTCGCCTTCTGCTACTACGAACTTGAAAGAACCGTCCGCCTTGACGCCGATTGAAAGAATGGTGATCGGACCTTCCTTGATTTTAAATTCGACGCCAGCGCCCGAACCTGGTTTGCCGTGGTATTTTTTGAGCGAGCGCAAAACGGGCTTGCCGTCGGCAATGTTGATGTGGTGGGGGCCGTCGTGCCCCACAAGCACAGTGTCGCGCGAAAAGTCGACGGGGTGGAATTCGGCAAAACTTCCGCCTATGTCGAGCCTGTCCATAATCATCATTGCTATGCAGTTTTTGATGTCGAATTCGCCGCACATGGGGAAGCCCGCCGCCGTCAGCAGCGAGTTGCCGACTATGAAATTTGTGACGAGTTTGCGCATTTGGGTGTCGGGCATTGCCTCGTAATAGTAGGCGAAGCCGTCGAGCGAGCGCTCCGCGGCGAATTTTTCAAGCGCGACTGCGGCGCGGGCGGCGGTGTCGAGGTCGGTGTCGGTGAGCTTTGTCGTGATGGGGTCGGAGACGGGGTCGGGCGTGTCGAAGAAGGAGAGTATGCGCTTCTTCATTGCCTCGACTGCGGCGGGGTCGTCCTTGAGGTAGTGCTTGAGGATTTCGTCGGGTTCGCAAAGGGCTACGTGACAGCCGAATGTGCGCGCGACGGCGGTGGGGTCGGCCTGCATGTCGTACATGTTTTCAAGAGCGTGCCCCATAAGGCCTATGCGGGCGCGGCGCAGGTCGTGGAGGACTTTTGCAACGCTGCACCACTTGGCTATTTCGGCGTCGGCGTGGGCGTCTCCCGTGCGCTTGCCTATGATTACGTCGGCGACGGGATTGCCCATTCTAATTGCAACGTCCGTAAATTCGGGCACGGCGCAAACGTCGTCATTGCAGAGCTGGATGAATGTGGTCGCCTTTTTGTACGGCATTGCCTCCGACGGCTGGAGCGCCACGAGCACCACGGGCACTTTAAGCTCGCGGGCAATCGGCATAAATGTGGAAGACGTAGCGTAGGTAACCATATCCACAAAGAGAATGTCCAAGTCGGCGGCCTTCATCTTTTCGAGAGCCTTGCGCGCCTCTACGGCGTTGTCCACAAGACCGAAATCGAACGTCTTCACGCCGTTTGCCTTCACTTTTTTGTCGAACGCGGCAAGTTTGTCCATCATTACGTCGCGCAGGCCGTCGAACTGCTTCCAGTAGGTGTCGAGCCCGACGCCCACAATGCCGACATTTGCCGTCAGCGGCTTGCGCCTCGGGACTGTTTGGTTTGCGCCGAAAGCCTGTAAAACAACGGCCGCGGCGAGTAGAATAGTTATAATTGCCTTTTTCATGAAAATGAATTTTTCCAAAAAAAGTTAGAGCGTTATCTTTTGTTGTCAAGTGAAAATTTTTTACAATTTGTTGGATTGACATTTTTGGAATTAAACGTTCTACTTTTATCAACTATCTTATCAAACGTAATCAATATTTAGGGGTTAATATGATGAAAAATGTTTTATTTTGCGCGGCGGCAATGTTCGCCGCCCTTGTCAACCACGCCTGTTGCGGCGTAGACGCAGGCGGCGAACCCGACGGCTCAAAACTGGGGACAAGGAAAATTTCCCTCGACGGCGGGTGGTCTCTTTCGTTCGCCAAGCAGCCGCGAGAGGAGGCGCGCACGCCCGAGGCTTTTGCCGCACTCAAAGACATAACGACCATAGACGCAACCGTCCCGGGAAATGCCGAAATAGACTTGCAGCGCGCGGGGCTCATCGACGACCCGATGGTTGGCGACAACATTTTCAAGCTCCTGAAATTCGAGGCGTACCAATGGAAATACGCGCGCCAATTCCGCGCACCCAAACTCTCCGACGGACAGCGCGCAATTCTAAATTTCGACGGGATAGACACCCTTGCCGACATCTACCTGAACGGAAAGTTCGTCGGCAGCACCGAAAATATGTTCATTGAGCACAAGTTCGACGTTTCAAAACTGCTGGACAAATCGGGAGCAAACAGGCTTGAAGTCGTCATTCGCTCGACGCCTATGGAGGCTGCAAAATATATGCCCAACTGGGGCAACGGGCGCAATCCCGTGGAGTTCCAGAATATCCGCAAAGCTCCCGCAAGCTTCGGCTGGGACATTCACCCGCGCCTGCTGACCGCGGGGCTGTGGAAGGGCGTATCGCTCGACGTTATCGAGCCCGTGAGCATTAAAGACATCAACATTTGGACCCAGAAAGTCGATATAAAAGACAAGACGGCATGGGTGTATGTCGATACGCGCATAGACGCCCCGTACGAGTTTCTCCAACGGGCAAAAATGCGCGTGAGCTTCAGCCGCAACGGCAAAAAGGCGGCAAGCGCAACAGCGCCCATTTTCAACTACTCGACCGTTATGAAATTCGACCTCAAAAACGTCGATTTTTGGTGGCCGAGGGGCTTCGGCGACGCCGCTCTCTACGATGTTGAAGTGGAGGTTCTCTCCGCCGACGGCACTGTAGTTGCGCGCGATTTTGCCAAAACGGGCGTGCGCACAACGCGCCTCGAATTCAGGGAACTGAAGCTGCCCGAAGGCGAATACATCGTCCACGGCGGCGGCAACGTCAGCGGCAAAAATCTCAAGGGCAAAGTGGAGGGCGAATTCAAATTCTACGTCAACGATGTCCCCGTTTTCATAAAGGGCACAAACTGGGTGCCGCTTGACGCATCGCACAGCCGCGACGTTTCCCACCTCAAAGACGCAATGCCCATGCTTGCCGACCTCAACTGCAATATGGTGCGCTGCTGGGGCGGCAACGTCTACGAAAGCGACGAATTCTACCAAGCCTGCGACGCGCTCGGCATAATGGTCTGGCAGGATTTTTCCTTCGCGTGTTCGGTCTACCCGCAAAACCGCGACTTTGCAGACAAAATCCGCAAAGAGGTTGAATCCGTCGTGCTGCGCCTGCGCAAACACCCCAGCATTGTGCTTTGGGCGGGCAACAACGAAAACGACCAGCTCTTTCTGCGCGGCTACAGGTTCGCGTTCGACATCAAGCCCGACGACGACGTTTTGAGCCGCAAGGTCATTCCCGAA
>DAVZIV010000153.1:0-4144 GCA_052273125.1 Candidatus Merdousia sp.
TTTTCCGCAAAGGCGCCGCGGGCGCGCCCTCCAAAAGAAATGTTGACTTTCCCTTCGCCGAAGTCTTAAATTCGGGCGTTGTTATGCCGAATAATTTTGTACATCTACACGTCCACACAGACCACAGTTTTCTCGACGGCTGCGCCCGCATAGACAGGCTAATGGCGCGCGCCAAGGAACTCGGAATGCCCGCAATGGCAATCACCGACCACGGCGTGATGTGCGGCACCATAGATTTCTACAATACCGCGAAAAAAAGCGGGATCAATCCCATTCTGGGAATCGAGGCGTATTTTGTAAACGACCACAAAATGTCCGACCACCCCAAGGCGGACAGAAAGCGCAACGACGACATCGACGACATAGAAAACGACACCTCCGTTCTCACGCCCGAAAACTTCCCCAAAAACCTAATCCACCACAAGACGCTTCTGGCGGAAAACTACGAAGGCTATCTGAATTTGGCAAAACTCTCCAGCCTTTCGTACGAAGAGGGTTTCTACCGCAAGCCGCGCATAGACTACGACGCCCTCGCCGCACACTGCAAGGGCGTAATAGGCCTGAGCGGCTGTCTCAACGGCGTGGCGTCGCAATACTTGCTGTATTCGGACTACGAAAACGCGAAGCGCGCCACGGCGAAGTTCGTGGACATTTTCGGCAGGGAAAACTACTACATAGAAATCCAGAACCACTTTCTGCCCGCGCAGAGGAAAATCCTCCCCGGTCTTGCGAAACTCGCGCGCGAATTCGGGCTGAAGATGGTCGCCACCAACGATTCCCACTACGTGATGAAGGCCGACTCCGTCGCGCACGACGCCATGCTGTGCATTCAGACCGACAGCAAAATCACAGACGAGAACAGAATGCGCTATCCCAACAACGAATTCTACGTAAAGTCGAGGGAGGAAATGGAGACTGTCTTGGGCGAATTTCCCGAAGCGCTCGACAACACGCTCGAAATCGCCGAGCGCGTGGACATAAAAATCAAATTCGGCGAAAACCACTATCCGCACTACCAGCGCCCCGAGCACATAGACATAAATCCCGACCCCGTCAATTTCGACAGGATTCTGGACAAATACGTGCTCAAGAAAAACGAGGTTCTCAAACAGCAGGGCAAGCCCGACGACTTTTCGCTTTCTCGCGAGGAGCGCGACGAGCTGATGAAAAACGGACTGATTCTCTTCGACCTCTCCAAGAAGGGAATGATAAAGCGCTACGGCATAGACTACGACCACCCCGAAAAATACGTTCCCAAGGGAAAAGAACCGCCCGATTTTGCCCAAAAGCTCTGCGACAAGCTTGAATACGAGCTTTCAATCATTGTGGGCGCGGGCTTTGTGGACTACTTTTTGATTGTCTGGGACTTCATCAACTGGGCGCGCAATCGGGGCATTCCCGTAGGGCCAGGGCGCGGTTCGGGCGCGGGCTGCATGATTGCGTACCTTATAAAAATCACCGACATTGAGCCCATACGCTTCAACCTGCTCTTCGAGCGAATGCTCTCCCTCGAGCGCGTATCGCCGCCCGACTTCGACGTGGACTTCAGTCAGGACAGGCGCGACGAAGTAATAAACTACGTCCGCCACAAGTACGGCGAAGACAGGGTTTCAAACATTGTAACTTTCAACAAACTCGGCGCAAAACAGGTTGTGCGCGACATCGCAAGAGTGGACGGTATGCCCTTCGACCGCGCAACCGAGCTTGCAAAGAAAATCCCCGACGATCTCAAAATGACGCTCAAAAAGGCGCTGGAGATGTCGGCGGAACTGCGAGAGGCGCGCGACCGCGACCCGCAGGTAAAGCGCGTTCTGGAAATCAGCGAAGTTTTGGAGGGAATGATTCGCCAGACGGGCAAGCATGCCTGCGGTATCATCATAGGCGACAGGCGGCTCGACGACCTCGTGCCGATGATGATTCAGCTCGGCTCGCTCACGACCCAACTGCCGAAATTTCCCGTCGAGGAGCTGGGGCTTCTCAAAGCCGACTTCCTCGGGCTCAAAAACCTCACAGTCATAAGCGACGCACAGGACAACGTGCGCCGGACGCGCGATTTCCCGACTTTCGACATCGAGGAAGTCCCCCTTGAAGACCCCGCAACTTTCAAGCTATTAAACAGCGGCATAACAGTGGGCGTCTTCCAGCTTGAAAGCGAGGGAATGCAAAACCTCTGCCGACGCATAGGATTGAGCGTCTTCGAGGAAATCATAGCCCTCATAGCCCTCTACCGCCCCGGCCCGATGCAGTTCATAGACCAGTTCATAGAGGCGAAAAAAGACCCGTCGAAAATGCAGGTTCCACACCCGCTTCTCAGGGATTTGGTGACGGAAACCTACGGCGTGCTCGTCTATCAGGAGCAGGTTATGATGGCCGCGCGCATAATTGCAGGCTACACCCTCGGCGAGGCCGACATTCTCCGGCGCGCAATGGGCAAGAAAAAACCCGAAGTTATGGCGGCGCAAAAAGCCGTGTTCGTGCGCAAGGCGAAAGATTTCAACAATATCGAAAACGCCGAGGCGGAACGCATTTTCGGCGTGCTTGAAAAGTTCGCCCAATACGGCTTCAACAAATCGCACTCGGCGGCGTACGCAATGCTCAGCTACCGCACGGCGTACCTCAAGGCGAACTATCCCGTGGAATTTATGGCGGCCCTGCTCTCCAGCGAACTGGGCAATATGGACAAAGTGTCGAAATTCATAGAGGCGTCGGAGGCAATCAACATAAAGGTGCTCGGGCCCGATGTAAACATTTCGCGCGAAAAATTCACGCCTATAATCGACAAAGACTGGAAACCCGCAATGCAGGGCAACATATTCCAACAGTCGGCAGGCTCGATACGCTTCGGCTTCGCGGCAATCAAAGGCATAGGCGAAGGCCCCGCCCGCGCGATAGTCGCCGAGCGCGACAGGAACGGTCCTTTCACCGACATTTTCGATTTCGTCAAGCGCGTCGGCACAAAAAACATCAACCGCCGCGTTATGGAAAACCTCATTCTCACGGGCGCATTCGATTCATTCGGGCTCGACCGCGCGCACCTCTACAACAGCGTGGAGACAATTATGGGACACTCCGCCGAGCTTGAAAAGGACATGATTTCGGGGCAGTCGAATATGTTCGATTTGCTCGATATGGGATCCACTCCCGAAACGTCGTCGAATCTCATAGACACGTCCGTGCCCCCGATGTCGCTTGCGACAAAACTTTTCAACGAAAAGGAGCTTCTGAGCTTCTACGTGTCGGGACATCCGATGGACGAGTTCGCGCGCTTCGACTTCGCCCTCGACGACATTCCGCCTGCGTCGGCAGTCCGCCGCATAAAACGCGCGCAGTTCCGCGCCTGCGGCGTGGTTTCCAACGTCGTAAAAAAGCTCTCGAAAAAGGACAACAGACCGTGGTGCTTCTTCACGCTCTCGGGCAGGCTCAATTCAAAAGTCTGGTCAATCAGCATGTTCTCCGACGCCTACGACGACTTCCTAAAAACAATAAAAGACCGCGCCCCCGCCGAGCTGCGCGACTCAATGGACATAACCTCGATAGAGGGCAAATGCTTCTGTGTAATAGGCGAATGCCGCTGCGGCGACAACGGAGATTTGCGCTTCACCGCCCAGAAAATGCTTTCAATGCCAGCGGCAATTTCGACTTTCGTTTCAAAGGTCGAATGGCTAATCTCCCCCTACTCCGCGCCAGAGCATTTTGTCAAACAGCTCAGCCAGTGCATTTACAACGCCGCACCGGGAAGTTCCATCGAGCACGTTCTCAAAATCCAGATTTCCGAAAACTCTTTCATAGAATTTTCCCACGACGGCGTGACGCAAAGCTCGTATGACTCCGCCGCGTTCAAAAAACTCACAAAAGAGCCCGCTTTTCTGGATATGAAAATAACCGCCAAGCCCACACCCGAACGCGAAAAACGCTGGTCAAACACCCCGAAATTCGCCAAAAAATTTTAACTTTTGGCGCGGGGCATTTGCTCCGCAAATATCTGCCCCGCTTTGTCAGTGAATATCATAAAGCTTTCAAATTAGAATACCCTACACTTCAAACTATATTGACTAAAAAAGGATTCGGCTTAGAACCAACGTGGAATGGAAAAAAAGTTGCGAGGCTCGAGGCAGAAAACAAGCGCAGCGCGTTTGAGATTTCG
>DAVZIV010000154.1:0-4128 GCA_052273125.1 Candidatus Merdousia sp.
GTTTCGCGAATCGGCGCAAGCTCCGCACGCAACGCTTCGCGGAACGCCTGAATAAGACCGTCGGCAACTGCCGAGGCGTCAGCCCCGCAAGCGGATTCCACTTGCGGAACTGACTGGGCGATAAAATCCGCTTCGTCCGCGGCACGTAATGAAGAATTAAGAATTGAGAATGAAGAATTGTTTTCCTCTTTCGCGGTGTCGGCGGCGACGCCCGCGGGTGTAGATAGTTTTTCGTTTTTCGTTCTTCGGTCTTCGTTCGAAAGTTGACGCGCCGACGGTTTGCACGCAGGCGCGGACGCTTTTTGTTTAGCTCCGCATTTCTTTACGGATTCCGTCGCGACCACGCGCGGCGGCTTGACAGGGGCGTTGTTCGCGTCGCTAACGCCCGAACAGCAGTATGAAGAAAGTTCTTTGCGAATGCTTTTTAACAGCTTTTCGTCGGCGGAAAACCTGATGCCGCCGATTTCAAATTCGCACTCGCCCTCGGCAAGGGCAGTGTCAATCTGCGCGACAATCTTCGGCAACGACGCAACAGCTATCGAACAAACCTTTGAATAGTATCCTAAAATCCAAATTTTAAACGAAACGAAATCGGGATTCACGCGACTGACTTTGAACGCATACGCCACGCGACCTCTCCCGAGATTGTCGCTTTTGTTTTGACTGTTTTGTGCGTTGTTTGCCATAACGCAGCACAGTCTATCACAGATATTTTCGGGCGGCAAACTTAGTGCGCAATGTGTGCACTGTGTTCACAAAAAATATATTTTTTTACAAAAAAACGTTGGGCGTGGACAGCGAGCAAGTTGCGCACGTCGTGCCCGCAAAGTTCAATGTCTACAAAGGCTTCGGTCTCTCCGACCACCCGCCCCAAATGTATGTTTTCGTTCATTCTGTCCTTTCAAAATTCCGAATTTCGGAAATTTGGATTGTTGATTATCATAAAATTACAACTCCTACTGTTCGACTTTTTTTGAAGCAATACCCCGCAAAGTCCCTATTTTCGGGCTTTCGCGGTTTTCTCTTCGTTCGAGGTGGAACAGTTGACTCAAATTTTTTTAGCATTCCTTTTAGACCAGAAATTAAGAGCGCATTTTTCTCTTCGGCACGGAGAGCACGGTCACGCCACATACGGGTTGCGGAATTTTCTTTTTCATCAGTTTCTCCTGTCATCAACCATTCAACGCTGACGCCGAAATGTTTTGCCATTCTTAACAAAGGCCAACTCTTTGGCTCACTTCTCCCTTCTCTATAATCGAAGATAGCTCCTTGTGAAACACCGAACATTTTAGCCGCTGCCATTTGAGTTAATCCAGACTCGTCCATCAATTTTCTGAACCTGTCGGAAAAATTTACCAGTTTTTCTGTATTTTTTTCTTGCATTACCAGATTTTTTGTTGTTCAAGTTAGAACATTAACAGAAAACAACGCTCTCGGGTATCATTCGGTTTGCTCGGGTGGTCTGTACTTAAGTACTGTCCCACCGCTCGCCGAAACACAAGTCCTGCCTCGAGCCTCGCAACTTTTTTCACAACCCGTGTCTGTTTTAATCCGAATGCTTTTTTATGTCTTTTTTTATTTCTATCGGGGATTCCAAGTTGTGTTTTTTATATTGCACAGTGGCGGATTTTCGGTAGGCTTTTTTGGTGGATTTGTGAATTTCGCGAGAACAACATACACTACGATAAAAGCAAATTACATGAGAAAACTAACGGTTGGAAAATTGGCGTCGGCGTTTTTTGCGTTTGTGGCGGCTATGTCCGTGGCGAATGCAGGCGGGGTTATTCCCGAAGAGTTGGGTGTTGGATATGCCAAGAAGCTCGTTGCGCAATTCAATACCGACGACAACGAGCTTTACAAGGGCGACTTCCCCAATGCAGTCGCCGAAAAATTCCTGCTTGAAAACATTCCGTTTTTCGACTGCCCAGACACCGAGATAAAAGACGTTTATTATTTCCGCTGGTGGACGTTCAGAAAGCATCTCGAATTCTATCCGGAAACGGGCTGGATAATCACCGAATTTATGCCCAAAGTCGGCTGGGGCGGAAAGTACAATGCAATAGTCTGCCCCGCGGCGCTGCAGCTGCGCGAAGCCCGCTGGCTGCGCGACCCCAAGTACGCATCGCAATATCAGGACTACTGGTGTTTCAAGGACGAACAGGGCGGCCGCAAGTATTCCTCGTGGCTTGCCACTTCCGCGCTCGACATTTACGCAACCGACGGCGATTTGGAGGCGCTCAAAAAACGCTATCCCTCCCTCAAGGCAAATTTCAAGGCTTGGGAGAAATCAAACTTCCACTCACGAATGGGGCTTTTCCAGCAGATAGACAGCAGGGACGGAATGGAGCTTTCCGCGTCGGGGCAGCTGAACATGGGCTGGCGCGGCTATCGGGCGACAATCCAGAGCTACATGACAAGCGAGTGCTATTCGCTCTCGAAAATCGCCGCAATGATTGGCGAAAAGTCGGACGCCGAATTTTTCGCAAAAAAGGCCGACGCCCTCAAAACCGCTCTCAACGAAAAGCTTTGGGACGCATCAAAGAAATTCTACATGGTGCGTCCGCTCAACGGAATGGCGCGCGATTTTTCGCCGCACCGCGAGCTTCACGGCTACACGCCGTGGTATTTCAACCTCGCCCCGCGCGAATATGCCGAGGCGTGGAAGCAGGTCTTGGACGAACGCGGGTTCAAGGCGCCTTTCGGGCTTACGTCGCTCGAGCGCCGCAGCCCGCTTTTCCAGCTCAACTACGTCGGGCACGAATGCCAATGGAACGGCCCTGTCTGGCCGCTCTCCACATCAATCACGCTTTCGGGCATGGCGAATTTCCTGCGCTCTGGCGCTCAGGACGTGCTCTCAAAAAACGATTTTTACGACGCGTTTTCGACATTCGCCAAAGCCCACCACCTTGTGCGCGAAGACGGCAAGCGCGTGTTCTGGATTGACGAAAACATTCACCCCTTCACGGGCGACTGGATTTCGCGCACGGTTATAAAGAAGTGGCTTAAAGACGGCGCTGTCGGCGGCGCGAGCATTCCCGAGCGCGGCAAAGACTACAACCATTCTTTCTTTGCCGAGCTTGTAATCCGCGACATTGTCGGCGTTATGCCCGACGGCTCGCGAAAGGTCGCAATCGACCCGCTCGCCCCCGATGCGTGGAAATTTTTTGCAATCGACGGCGTGCGCATTCTAAACCGCAGCATTTCCGTCTTGTGGGACGCCGACGGCTCGCGCTACAACAGGGGGCGCGGCTTTGCCGTGTTTGTCGACGGGCGCGAAGTTGCCCGCGCCGACAAGCCGCGAAAGCTGGAAATTTCGCTTGAGTGATTTTGCGGCAGCTGCCGCCGTCGGCAGCTGCGACTAATCCGACAAAAGCGCGCCCTACCGAGTTTGGGCGCCGTCTATTCTGCACAAAATTTCGTCGGCGGAGATTCCCGTAATTTGTTTGAAGATCTCGGGGTCGAAGTTGGGCAGCTCGAATGTGGCGCGCAGGTCGGCGGCGTCGGCGGATTCAAGAGCGGCGCGCAAATCGGGCTTCTGGAGCCATTTCGGCAGGCGTATTTGAGAGGCGCGCAGGTGCGTTGGTTTGTCGAACATATAAACGGGCGGTTCGGCAGTGTTGAAAAAACCGCTACTGTAATTACAGACGTTCCATTTGCCCGTGTTGCGGTTTCCGCGGTTGAAGCTGCCGCTGTTGGCGTGCCCCGTGTTGAAGTCGCCGCTGTTGTAGCTGCCGCGGTTGGAACTGCCGGTATTCGAGTGTCCGACATTTGAGCACCCCGAATTGAGGCTGCCGCGGTTGTCGTTGCCGACGTTGTCTATGCCCGTATTCGAGTCTCCCGTGTTGAAATCGCCGTTGTTGAGATTGCCCACGTTGCGGCTGCCGATGTTGAAATCGCCTATGTTTGAATCGCCCGCATTGGAAAGCCCTACGTTGCCCGAGCCTTTGTTGAAGCGCGCGTCGCCCACTTCGGCGGCAATTTCCGCGGTGATTTCCCGAACGAAACGCAGGGTTTTGCAGCACGCCTGTTTTTCCACACCGTTTAATTCCTCCGCAGAAACTCCGCGGCACTGGCATTCAAAAACCCGCGCGCCCGCCTTGTACCAAATGCGCCAGTGCTTCGACACAT
>DAVZIV010000155.1:0-4085 GCA_052273125.1 Candidatus Merdousia sp.
TTACGCAGATGTCCGCCCGTTTCTCCAGCGCATTGCGCGGAGCGGGCTTAAAACGGCAATAATAACCGACGGTTTCGCCCCGACCCAGCGCAACAAAACAGCGGCAGTCGGCGCGGAGAGAGATTTCGGCAAAATCGTCTACACGGGGGAACTGGGCGCGGATTTTGCAAAGCCGTCGCCCAAAAGTTTTGAACTGCTTGCCCGACATTTCGGCGCGGGGCTTGAAGAAATTGTCTACATCGGCGACAACGTGCACAAGGATTTTGCCTTCGCCGCCGAAATTCCCGTAAAGACCTTCCGCATAAAGCGCCCCGACATCATTCACAATTACGGGGACGACTATCTCGGCGGCGTGCGTCCGACCGGCGGCGTAGTCGAATCCCTTGCGCAGATAGATTTTTAGGCGCGGGCGGCGCAAAAGGCATTGTCGGGGCGTATTAGAAAAAACTTGCAAAACGCGGGGCGGAATTTAGAACACTATCCATATCCCTCCGAAAAGGGGGATTTCAAAATAGAATAAAAAACGATTATGAAAAAAGCACTCGTACTATCAATAATGGCCGCCGCAACTTTGACATTTTCGGCGTGCGCTTCGCAGCAGCAATCCTGCCAGAAAAAGAACATCGGGCTTCAGCTCTACTCGCTGAGAACCGACATTAAAAAGGACTACGCCGGCACGGTCAAGGCTGCGGGCGAAATGGGCTTTACCGAATGCGAAGCCGCGGGTTATGCCGACGGTAAATTCTACGGTTTGACGCCCGAAGAATTCAAGAAATCCATAGAGGCAAACGGTATGAAGGTAATTTCATCGCATGCAAGAAAGCCCCTTTCCAAAGAGGAAATCGCCTCTGGCGACTATTCCAAATCGCTTGAATGGTGGAAGAAGGCAATCGACGCCCACAAGCGCGCGGGTATGAAATACGTTATAGATCCCTACGAAAAATTCTCCACAATGGAAGAGTTGAAGGCGTATGTAAACTATTTCAACCAAATCGGCAAGCTCTGCAAAGACGCGGGTCTGCGTTTCGGCTACCACAACCACAAGCACGAATACCAGAAAATCGGCAAGCAGATGATTCTCGACTACCTATTGAAAACACCAACCCCGAATACGTCAATTTTGAAATGGACGTATACTGGACGGTTCGCGGCGAACAAAGCCCCGTTGCCTACTTCAAGAAGTATCCCAACCGCTTTATGCTCCTGCACATCAAGGACGACAAGGAACTCGGGCAGAGCGGTATGGTCGGCTTCGACGCCATTTTCAACAACCTGCCCAAGTCGGTCGAAGGCATCTTAGTTGAAGTCGAACGCTACAACTTTGAACCCAAAGTCAGCGTGAAGAAGAGCATTGACTACCTTCAGAACAGCGACTTTGTTCCAGCAACGTATCCCAAGAAATAATTTAGCGGACAACATTTGCATCAAAAAAACGGAAACTTGAAAAAAGTTTCCGTTTTTTGCGTTTTTAAATCCGAAAGCGGCTTGTGCCGCGGTGTTAGATTACGCCTTTTGTAGATGGGATTTCCCCGTTTAGGCGCGCGTTTTCGGCAACCGCCATGCATGCCGCGCGGGCAAAGCTTTTGAACGCCGCTTCGGCAACGTGGTGGGGTTCGCCGCCGTGCTCAAGCTTTATGTGGAGGTTTGCCGACGCCTCGTTTGCAAAGGCTTGGAAGAACTCCCTGCAAAGCGACACGTTGAAATCGCGCACGCGGGCGTCGGTATCTCCGAGGTCGTAGACGAGGTACGGGCGGCCGCCGAAGTCTATCGCGGTGCGCACGAGGGTTTCGTCCATCGGCAGAATGAAGAAGCCGTAGCGGTTGATGCCCGCCTTGTCGCCGAGCGCCTTTTTGAACGCCTGCCCGAGGGCAATGCCCGTATCCTCCACGGTGTGGTGGTAGTCTACGTCTATGTCTCCGTGCGCCTTAATTTGGAGGTCGAAAAGCCCGTGGCGCGCGAAGAGCGAGAGCATATGGTCGAAAAACGGAACGCCCGTTTCCATTTTGTATGTTCCGCTTCCGTCGAGATTGAGTTTAATCTCTATCTGCGTTTCTTTTGTGTTCCTTTTTATTTCTGCGGTTCTGTCTTTCATAAATTCAGCCATTTTTCGACGGCGCTTTTGAACGCCGCCATTTGTTCGTCCGTGCCCATGGTGAGCCTGATGAACGAGTCTATTGATTCCTCGTTCGGGAAGTAGCGCGGCAGTATTTTGTTTTGTTTTAGAAAATCGAACAGGTCGGCGGTAATAGCCGCCGAAACTTCGCCCGCGGCGTTCTTGGGCTGGAAGAACACGAAGTTCGTCGAGCTTTTGTAGTAGAACCAGCCGAGAGAGTCGAAGAATTTTTCCGTAGAGAGCCTTTCCCTAATTACGAGGGCGCGCATTTTTTCGTAGTAGGGCTTGTCCGCGAGCGCGGCTACGCCTGCCGCCTGCGCGAGGCGGTCGAGGTTGTAGCTGTCGCGAACCCTGTCGAGAATTTCCACAATCTTCGGCGCGGCGAGCGCCCAGCCTATTCTCATTCCCGCGAGCGCCCAGCCTTTCGACGACGTTCCCGTGACTATCAAATTGTCGTATTTTTCAACAAGTCTTGCCGCGGAATATCCCGCGAACGGGGCGTATGCCTCGTCTACCAAAACAATGCCGTCGAAATTTTCGGCTATCTTGCGGACGGTGTCCTCGCCGAAGCCCACGCCCGTGGGCGCGTTGGGGTTTGTGAAGAAGAATATGTTTGCGCGGCTTGCGAAAACTTTTTCAAATGGTATCGACATGTCGGCGTTGAACGGAATCTGCTCGAGCTGCGAATCCTGAATTTTTGCAAGCACGGGATAGAGACTGTAGCTGGGCGCGAGGGTTGCAACGCTTTTGGAAGTGTCGCTGAAGGCGCGGATTGCCAGATTGAGAACGTCGTCGCTGCCGTTTGCGGCAAAGGCGCAGCTTTCTGGCACGCCGAAATACTGGGCAAGCGCCCTGCGCAGAGGCGCGCTTTCGGGGCTGGGATAGAGGCGCAGGCTTGCGGCGTCGCCGCCGAGCTCGGCTATGATTGCCTCCTTTACTTTCGGCGACGGCGGATAGGGAAATTCGTTTGTGTTGAGCTTCACCCAGTCGCCGCTTTGCGGCTGCGCTCCGGGGACGTATGCGCTGACTTTGGACACGCCCGAGGATATGTTTTCTGAAATGTCTTTTTTCATTTGTTTTGATGCTTTTTATTTTTCGGGGGGCAGGGGCAGGGCTATTTTCCTGTGTCCGCCGAGCAGCCGTTCGAGGTACGGGTCGGGCTTGCGTTCCAGCGAGAACGGCTCTTCGGGGAGGTTGTCTTCGTCTATGTCGAGCTCGTCAACGGGGTCGAAATCGTCGAAGAGCATCGAGATTCTGCGCGTTTCGTCGATTGTCAGCTCCAGAGGATTTTTTACCCTGCCGAATTTGTCGGCAAATACAACCAAATGCGGCTTGCACTGTTTTTTGAAAGTGTCGGTAAGCTCCTTTACGGAGATGTCGGGCACGCCCGCGCGGTTGCCTAAGACCACGCAGTCGGCGAAGTGGGAGAGCGCGTCGAAGTACGGCGCCATTTTTGCGCCTTCGCGCATTCTCATTGCGCAGTCGACAACCGACCATATGCGCACGAGCCTCAGCATTCCCGAATCCGCAAGAGCCTTGAATTCTTCGACCGAATCGGCGAGGTTTTTGCGCGCGTCGGCAATCACGAATGCGCATTGCGCCTCCTGCGGGATTTTTTCCGCTATGTCGGAAAGTTCGGCGTACGTCAGAATTTCGACATTTTCGAGTTTCGCCAAGCCCGACTTTGACGGCGGTTCATCTTCGGCGACGAACACAGCGCATTTTGTTTCCGCGAGCGCGTTTTTGCAGACGTCGGCGCACAGCGTGCGCCTGCCCGAGTGTTGCGAACCCAAAATTAAAAACGTGTCCGTTGCCATTGTATTATTCCGAAGTTATTGCGCGCTGGGCCATGAGTGCGTCGACGGCAACGAGCGCCGCCATTGCCTCGACCACGGGGACGGCGCGCGGCAGAACGCACGGGTCGTGCCTGCCTTTGCCGACGATTTTCACGGGTCTTAGCTCGCGCGAGAGC
>DAVZIV010000156.1:0-4064 GCA_052273125.1 Candidatus Merdousia sp.
GCCCAGTCTGCGCGGGGGCGGTTGCGGTGTCCGAAAGGCTCTACAGAAGCCCCGAAAAGCTCGCGTTTCTGGAGGGGCTCAACGACTCTAAAAAACTCACGGAATCGGCGCGCGAAGACTTGTTTTTCAGGCTCGACGAACTGCGCAGCGCCTCGCTTCTCGATTTCGAGGCGGGCTTTGCCTCCGTAGAGGAAATAGAGCGCGACAACATTCTGCGCGCAACCCAGACGGCTATGGAACGCGCATGCCGCGCAATCGACGAACGCCTCGGACTGCGCCTGCGCACAAAGGCGTCGGTCGCGACGCTCTTCGGAGAGTCGGGCGTGGATTCGGCGCTCGCGGAAATCCTCATAGACGGAACGCCGATGAAAAAATTTCCGTTCGTCCACCGCGCGGCGGTCAAGGGCGACGCCTCGAGCGTGGCGGTCGCCGCGGCGTCGATAGTTGCGAAAGTCTCGCGCGACAGATTTATGCGCAACCTGCCCTCGAAATATTCCGTCTACGATTTTTCCTCGCACAAGGGCTACGGAACTGCCGCGCACCTGCAGGCGCTAATGCTCTACGGGGCTTCCGACATCCACAGGCCAAGTTTCCTTAAAAAACTGCGCGCCGCCCCCGTCAGCGACGCCCAACAATCTTTGTTTTAACAATTTAACCACCACACCCCCAGCCGCGCGCCGTTTTAAGTTGACAATCTGCGCTTTTGCTAAATATTCGGGCAATAGTTTTATATATGAGCGACCCTATCAAACACGAATGCGGCATAGCACTTATTAGGCTTCTCAAGCCCCTGAAATACTATCAGGAAAAATACCAGACCCCCCTCTACGGTTTCAACAAGTTATTCCTGCTTATGGAAAAGCAGCACAACAGGGGTCAGGACGGCGCGGGAATAGGCGCAGTTAAAATCGGCGTTCCCGCTGGAGAAAGCTATATGTTCCGCGACAGGAGCGCAAAGCCCAACGGACTTTCCGAAATCTTCAAGGAGCAGCTCGAAATCTACAACGAGAAGGTCAAAAAGGGCATAATCCACCCCGAATTCCCCGATACGGTAAAGTCGAATTTCGACTACGAGGCGGAAGTACTGCTGGGGCACCTGCGCTACGGCACAAGCGGCTCTTACAACAAAAATTCCTGCCACCCGTTCGTGCGCAAAAGCACATGGCCTGCAAGAAATTTGATGGTCGTGGGCAACTTCAACATCACCAACACGGGCGAGCTTACCAAAAAGCTTGTAGACATAGGCATTCACCCCGTATTCAGCACGGACACTCAGGCCATTTTGGAGGAAGTCTCCTACTATCTGGACATCGAGCACGCCGAAATCTACAGCCAGCTGCGCAACGAGGGCGTTTCGGGCCCGAAGATTTTGCAGATGATGAACGAGCGCCTCAACCCCCTGCGCATAGTAAGCAACGCCGCGCAGGACTGGGACGGCGGCTACACCATAGCCGGCGCAATCGGCAACGGCGACTGCTTCGTTCTGCGCGATACACAGGGAATCCGCCCCTGCTACTACTACAAGAACGACGAGCTCGTGGCTTTCGCCTCCGAAAGAGTGCCGCTTATGACGGTATTTGAAGCAGCCGAGGAAGACATCAGGGAAGTCGGCCCCGGGAACGTGTATTTGATAAAGTGCGACGGCACTTGCGAGGAGCGCCCATACAAAAAGGCGGGCGTGCGCAAGTCGTGCATGTTCGAGAGAATCTACTTTTCGCGCGGCAACGACCCCGAAATCTACAAGGAGCGCAAGGCTCTGGGCGCGGCGCTGTGCAACAACCTCTTCAAGAGCATAGGCGGAGACTTCAAACACGCTGTCTTCAGCTACATTCCCAACACCGCCGAAGTTGCCTACTACGGAATGATGAACGAGCTGCGCTGCATAAGAAGGGCGCAGGTAAAGGCGGACATAAAATCGATTCTCGCCAAGAAGGGCGAAATTTCCGACGACGCGCTCGACTCGCTGATTATGGACAACTGGCCGCGCGGCGAAAAAATTGCGCACAAGGACATCAAACTGCGCACGTTCATCTCTCAGGAGAAGGACAGAATGCAGCTTGCCTCGCACGTCTACGACATCACCTACGGCGTGGTTACGCACGACGACACCCTCGTGTGCCTCGACGACTCAATCGTCCGCGGCACGACGCTCAAGCGCCAGATTCTGCGCATTCTCGGCAGAACAAACCCCAAGAAAATCGTAATAGCCTCAACCGCTCCGCAAATCCGCTACCCCGACTGCTACGGCATAGACATGAGCGAAATAGGCAAGTTCATAGCCTTTCAGGCGGCAATAAAACTCGCCCGCGAAACGGGCGGCGGAGAGCTGATAAGGGAAGTCTACCAAAAGTGCGTCGAGCAGCGCAACAAGCCCGCTTCGCAGATGAAAAACTACGTCAGGGAAATCTACGACCGCTGTACCGACGAGCAAATCTCCAGAAAAATAGCCGAACTTGTCTACCCGACAAACGGCGACTGGCACGGAGAGCTGGAAGTTGTCTACCAGTCGATAGAAGACCTGCACAAGGCAATAACCTCCTGCACCGGCGACTGGTACTTCACGGGCGAATACCCCACCCCCGGCGGCTATATGGTTTTGAACAACGCATTCATCAACTACTACGAAAACAGGGAGGGGCGCAGCTACTAAGCGCGTCCGCCCCCGCAAAGCCGCCCACGGAAACGGAAGCGGTTTTTTAGTATTCAAACAGGGCGCTTTTGTTATGGATTTTTCATGGATTACCCGCAGGGAGGCGGGCGTATTTTTGCATATAAGCTCGCTGCCGTCGGCATACGGAATAGGCAACATAGGCTCGGCTGCAGACGCTTTTCTGGACTTCGCCCAAAAGGCGGGGTTTTCGTACTGGCAGATTTGCCCGCTGGGGCCGACGGGCTACGGAGACTCGCCGTACCAGTCGTTTTCGGCATTCGCTGGCAACGTGTATTTCATAGACTTTGAAGCCCTGCGCGACGCGTCGCTGCTCGACGACTCGCAGCTTGCCCCCCTGCGCAGCCTGCCCGAAGACAGGTGCGACTACGGCGCAATATACGCAGTCATTCCCGACCTCGTTCGCAGCGCGGCGGCAAACTTTTTCGCCTCGAGCGCCGACAAAAGCGCCTACGAAAAATTCTGCAAAGACAACGCAAAATGGCTCGAAAGCTACGCGCTTTTCTGCGCGCTTAAAAGGCGCTTCGGCTCGAAGTGCTGGCTCGAGTGGGGCGACCCGAAGTTCAGGGACTTTTCCTACGCAAAAAAACACGTCCCCGCCGAATGTGCGGACGAAATAGTGTCCGTGAAATTCGGGCAGTGGGTGTTCTTCAGCCAATACGAAAAATTCAGGGCAAAAGCGCACAAACACGGCATTGAAATCTTCGGCGACATTCCCATTTTCCTGTCCCTCGACAGCGCCGACGTCTGGGCGAACCCCGAACTTTTCGAGCTTGATAAAAAGACTTTCAAGCCCAAAAACGTCGCCGGCGTAGCCCCCGACTACTTCTCGGAAACGGGACAGCTCTGGGGCAACCCGCTCTACGACTGGAAGAACGCACGCAGGCAACTTTTCGCGTTCTGGCACAGGCGCATTGCCGCCGCCGCGCAAATGTACGATGTCATACGCTTCGACCACTTCAGGGGCTTTGCCGACTACTGGTCGATTCCCGCAAAATATTCAGACGCGCGCAAGGGATCGCTCAAAAAAGGCCCAGACGCGGAGTTTTTCGAGTTCATCAAGCGCGAATTTCCGCGCCAAAAGTTCGTCGCCGAAGACCTCGGACTGCTCTCGAAGGCGGCGTTTAAGCTGCGCGACGGCATAAACATTCCGTCAATGGCGGTTCTGCAATTCGCCTTCGGCGACACGCCGAAAAACCCCTACCTGCCGCACAACGTACGCCGCAACTGCGTCTACTACACGGGCACGCACGACAACAACACGTCTATAGGCTGGTACGAATCCGCAACGGAGGCGGCAAAAGACGAAGCCCGCCGCTATTTCAGAGCCTCGGGCGACGCCGTCAACTGGGATATGATTCACGCGGTAATGCTCAGCGTTGCGGCAGTCGCCGTC
>DAVZIV010000157.1:0-4041 GCA_052273125.1 Candidatus Merdousia sp.
TTATGTCGGCAAACGTATCGGTTGAATGGCTCGACTCTTTTATGAAAGGGCTTGCATGCGCCGCCGAGAGATACGGCGTGCAAATAATCGGCGGCGACATTGCCGACGCGGGAATAGACAATTTCTTTGCGATGTCGCTGACCCTTTCTGGCGATTCCGACCTGCCGCCGCTTTTGCGCCTCGGGGCGCGCGCAGGCGACGTTCTCTATACTACGGGCGCGCTCGGCTTTTCTTTCGAGAGCTCCCGCCATTTGACATTTGAGCCGCGCGTGGAGCAGGGCGTCTGGCTTGCCCGACGCAACGCGGAATGCGGCTGTGTCTCGTCCTGCACCGACATCAGCGACGGCATAGCCTGCGACATTTCCAACGTTCTTGCCGCCGATTCAAAGGCGGTGCTCGACTTTGTGCCGATGCGTTCTTTCGGCGGGCGCACTTCGCTTGAAAAGGCGCTTTGCGACGGCGAAGACTACGAGCTTCTCTTTTCCGTCAGAGCCGCCTGCGCCTCAGAGATAAAAGATTTTGAATGCGCCTACGCTAAAAAATTCGGCGCGCCTCCAATTAGAATCGGGCGCGTAGAGCCGCGCAAATGCGGCGAAGCGCCCCTGTGGATAAAGTCCCCCGACGGTTCGTTGGCGCCGTTTTCAAAGGGCGGTTTCGAGCATTTTGCATAGCGCGCGAAAAACTTTGACACGCCGCCGTCGTCCGCATACATTCCGAGATATGAATAACGGTATATTTAAGACGTGGGCGGCGCTTTGCTCCGCGGTTTTGTTTTTTTCGGGCGCGGTCTTTGCAAAAGACGTAGATATTGCCGATTTCGGCGCTAAGCCCGACGGCGTTTCCGACAACACCGCGCAGATACAGGCGGCAATCGACGCGTGCTCGAAGAGCGGCGGCGGCTCGGTTGTTTTCGGCGACGGCGCGTACAAGTCGGGAACTCTCGTCGTCAAAGACAACGTAGTTTTAAAGCTCGCCGAAAACGCGGTTTTGCTCGGCAGTGAAAACCCCGCCGCCTACCCGCAAATAAATCTTCCATCCGCCGACGCCGATTTAAACTACGCGCTCCTCTACGCAAAGGGCGCAAAAAACATAGGCATCGAGGGCGGAACAATCAGGGGCGCGGGGGACAAATTCACGCGTGAGAGGAAAAATCCCGACTACCACCACCGCCCGCGCAACATACTTTTCGATTCCTGCAAAAATGTTTCCGTGAGGGGCGTGAAAATGCGCTCCCCCGCCTTTTGGAACGCGTTTTTCCTGCATTGCAACGGCGTCGTTTTGGATTCCCTCGACATTTTTTCCCATTCGAATTTCAACGGCGACGGGCTTGATATCGCCAGTAAAAACGTCGTCATTTCAAATTGCATAATCGACGCCGGCGACGACGGCATATGCCTGAAGAACGAGCATTCCCAAACGTTCGTTGTCGAAAACGTCAAAGTGGAAAATTGCATCGTGGCAAGCGCCTGCAACTTAATAAAAATAGGCACGGGCACTCAGGGTGATTTTAAAAACATACGCGTTTCGAACTGCGTTCTCAAAAGACCTTCGCCGCAGGCTCTGCTCAGGTGGGACAGACTCAAAAAATACGGCATAGAAAAGGGCGCGGTACAGGGAATTGCGGGCATCGCGCTCGAGGCGGTAGACGGCGGCAGTGTAGACGGCGTGGAAGTTTCGGGAATTTCAATGACGGGTATCCAGACGCCCATTTTCATTCGCGTTGACGACCGCGACAACAAAAATCTTCTCGGCAAAAAAAGCTCCATCAAAAACGTAAAAATAGACAACATCACAGCCGTTGCCGAAAGCTACATCACAAGCTCCATAACCGCGGTAAACGGATACGTGCTCGAGAACGTCGCCATAAGCAACTGCGCATTCCGACTCAAGGGCTGCCCCGTTGAAAATGCCGACAAAAACATAGTTCCCGAGCCGAAGAAAAAATATCCCGAAAACAGAATGTTCGGCATTATCCTTCCCGCATACGCGTTCTTCGTGCGCAACGCCGACGGCGTGAGGCTTTCAAACATAGTCGCAACATACTCGGGCACGGAAACGCGCCCCGCAGTCTATGCCGAAAATGCAAAAAATTTCGCCGTTGAAAATTGCATTTTCCAAAAGCGCACGGGCGGCGACAACTTCCGCCTTGTAAATTCAGACGCCAAAATTTCAAACACGCTTAAATAATATAATAGGACAGTTGCAAAAAAGCTCGAACTCGCGCGGGTCGGGGCGGAACGCGCGCCTGTTTGGTTTGTTTGTTGAACGTCGGTTTGTTGTTGACATTTCAAGGGTGCGCTTTTTCATATCCACTATGAATTGTAAGAACTATTTTAAAGCACTTGTCTTGGCGCTTTCCTGCGCGGCGTTTTCGTCTTGCGCAACGAACGGCGAAAGATGCACCGGAACAAACACTTCAAACACAGGGCGCGATTACGACGTCGCCGCATACGTCTGGCCAGCCTACCAGAATACGCCCGACTGGAAGCGCTACGGGCATTTCCCGAAAAACATCGGCGAGTGGGAATTTGTCAAAGAGGCGGCGTCCAAGAAGGCGGGGCACAAACAGCCCAAAGTTCCGCTGTGGGGCTACGAACTTGAAAACAATCCGATTGTTTGGGCGCGCAAGGTCGATGCGTGTCTGGCTTCGGGTATTAACGTGCTGATTTTCGATTGGTATTGGTACGAGGGCAAACCGTATCTTGAAGACAGCCTCAACGCCTTCGTGAAAGCGCCCAATAGCGAACGCATGAAATTCGCCCTGATGTGGGCAAACCACACCATCGACGACCTTTGGGATAAAACCGTGCCCGTGAAATGCAAGGACAAAAACGGCTACAGACATATTCGCGCCGAAGCCGACGTCTCAATGGACGAATTCAAAAACGTGCTCGTGCCGCGCTGGCTACGCTACTTCAAAATGCCCAATTACTACAAGGTTTCGGGCAAACCGCTCTTGCAAATATACAATCCCACGGGACTCAAAAAGTGTCTCGGCGGCGCGGAGAAGGTTGCCGAAGCATTCGCGTATTTGAATGAAAAGGCGCGCGAGGCGGGGTTCGCGGGCGTTGAAATCCAGCTTCAGCAGTCGCCGCTGCGCAAAGCCGAAGCCGCCGCCGAGTACGAAAAAATGGGCGTCAAAAACGTCTTTTCCTATAACTGGCTCGAATGCGGCGCACTTGCGGGCTCGTACCATAGAGACTACACGAACAAGCCCGATGTAGACTACAAAGTTCTGGGCGAAGCCGCCTTCGCCGAAATGGACAGACGCGCCGCAAAATACCCCAACTTGCAGTTCTACCCCAACGTCTCATGCGGCTGGGATACAAACCCGCGCTTTCCCGACAATTATTACTTGCCCGTAGCCACAAACAACACCCCCGAACGCTTTGAATATTTTTTGAGCAAGGCGAAAGATTGGGCGGATAAGAATATACGCAAGGGCAACCCGAAACTCATTCTGATAAATTCGCTCAACGAATGGACGGAAGGCTCATACCTTGAACCCGACGAAGAACACGGCTACGGCTTCCTCAACGCCACCGCTCGCGTCTTCTATAAAATAAAATAGCAGACATATTCATAAAAAACGAAAGTTTTGGAAATTTTTTAACCACCCTAAACGGAGGCAATCCCAGCCTCCGTTTTTGCTTTTTATAACTCTTACCTCTCCGATGCGAAGCTTGAAAATACTGTACTTACGGGAGTGGACTTCAGTAATGCCACGCTTACCAACGCAAGTTTGGCAAATTCCGCCGCTACGAATGCCGACTTCACGAACGCCAACCTTGTCGGCACAAGCTTTGCCGACGCCGACGTAGACAGTGTCAAGTTCGACAATGCCGTAATAACAAACGCAAACTTCACCCGCGCTACGTCGAACGGCTTCACCGAAGAGCAGCTGCAGTCTACAAAGAGCTTTGCGGACAAAAATCTTTCGGGAATCAACTTCTCGGAAAATGACGTCTCCGGCTGGGACTTTTCGGGCTGGGACTTTTCGGGGCAAAACCTGCAAAATTCCGACCTGACATATGCGGTTAT
>DAVZIV010000158.1:0-4034 GCA_052273125.1 Candidatus Merdousia sp.
TCGATATTTTCGGGGCGCTTTCGGCGAGCGGAGAGGGCGTTCTCGGGACGCGCGTACCGCCCGAAACTGCGCAGGCTTTGGCGGAAAATTTTCCGTCGGTCAAGTGCGACGAAATTTCGCGCACGGCGGTGCTGTCCGCAGCGGGCGGCGCGCGCGGGCAAAAGGGCTTGATTGCCATTGTGAGCGCGGGCACTTCGGATATGCCCGTTGCCGAAGAGGCGCGCGTGTGCGCCGAATTTTTCGGCTCCAAATGCGCAACGTTTTACGACTGCGGAGTCGCCGGACTTCACAGGCTTACCTCGCAAATCGGCGAAATCCGGAAGGCAAACGCAGTGATAGCCGTGGCGGGAATGGAGGGGGCGCTTGCGTCGGTGCTTGCGGGGCTTGTGCGCGTGCCGGTCGTCGCCGTGCCCACGTCGGTAGGCTACGGCGCGAGCTTCGGCGGACTTTGCGCGCTGCTTTCAATGGTCAATTCGTGCGCAAACGGCGTGTCGGTTGTCAATATAGACAACGGCTTCGGCGCGGCGTACATTGCGGCGATGATAAATTCGGCGTCAATTTAGGACAATTTCGACGGAATTTGTCCGCCTGCATTCTTTTTTGTTGAAATTTATGCGGGCGTATATTTTTATACACAGGAAAGGATATCGAAATGGTTAAATATATCGCCTCTTTTGTACTTTTTCTTTCACTGGCGTTTCTGGCGGGTTGCCCGCAGTCGCAAACTGACGAATACGGCGACGTTCCCGCGGACGTGCTCCAAGCCGTCAGGTCGAGCGGCGTCAAAAATTTCCCGTCGAACAAAGCTCTCGCCGAAAATTTCGTCAAAAGGCAGCTTGACGCCTACCGCGAATTGTCGAAATTCATTCCCGATTTGCCCACAGCCGAATTTTCAAAAATTTTGAAATACGCCGTCGAGCTTGCCGGCGACGACTATGTAATGCAGCTTTCCGCCGCCGAGGAACTTTCCGCCGCCGCCGAAGACCTGCACGGCCGCGTGAAAAAATACAATTCCGCCGACGCAAAATTCATAGCCGAATTTTTCGACGACGACAACGTTGTAGACTACAAAAACAACCTCTCGCTTGCGCGGAGCTGGTGCGACATTTTCGACGACATCAACTACGCGGGCAGGCGAATGCCCGCAGACGCTGTCGAGCATTTCAAGAACGAGTATAAGCGCGCCTTCCGCCGCACGCCCGATTCCGTCTCAAACCGCTTTTATACCGCGCGCCGCTCGTACGAGAATGTTGCAAATTTCAGCAAGTCGGGCGTTTCTCTCGCCGATATGGCGGCTGTAAAGGAGGACATTGCAAGGAAATATCCGTATGATTTCGACGCCCAGTACCGCGCCCTGCGCAGTTTCGACTTTTCCGACCAGATAGCAAACGCCAGACTTTTGCGCAATTCCACGCCCGAGCAGATTGAAAAAATCAAGAGGGAAAAATCGCTCAGGGCAATGGCCGAGGACATCTTCAGGGAATGCGTTTTCACCCGCCACGGCTTGCGCGACCAGATAGACGTTGCCGTTCTTGTGAGCATAAAAGGCAAGCCCGTGATTGTGTGCTCGAAAAATTTCATTCCCGAAAGAATGCCCGTGCAGTTCGGCAACAGTTCGGGAATGATTACGTGTTCCACGGCGTATGTTTCGGAGGAGTATCCGCTTATTATAATGATTCCCGACAGCGTCCCCGAGCTGTTCAAGCCAATAAGTGTGATAACGCCCGAGCAGTCGCGCAACATTGCCGAGCGCGAACTTTACCTCATTGCGCCGAACTCTGGCGGCTTTATGGGCAAGCCCGTGCGCGTATTTTCCGAGGACATTCAGTTCCTCAATTTCTCCGACGCCGACACCCCGAAAACCGAGCGCACCGCCGACATAAAGGCGCTCGACCGCCGCGCCGAAAAAATAATAATAGACATCAAAGACAAGTATGAAATAGGAGAAAATGCCGTTGTCTTCGATCCTAAATCGAGGCTGCTTGTATCGCTTGCCCTGCGTTATTTCGACTTCGGGTTGATAGATATGGCTGGGCGCACGGGCAATGTAATAGGTTTTGAAAAAATGCCCATTCCAGATTTTACCACGTTCGTGCGCAGGTTCGGCGGCGGAGTGCACCGTACCCTCTATTCGCCCGAAAGCTCCGTTCGGTTTGTCAGAATGACGGCGCTTTCAAAGTGGCGCAGGCTCGATCCCCGTGAATTCTACGCGCAGAAAAACGCCATCAGAAAGTACACCGACGTCAACAACGACTATCTCGGCTTTCTCTTTTCCGACAACGGAATGGACGGCATTCATTACGCAGTTCGCTCGCCGAGAATTTCGCGAATCGTTGCCCGCTACAAGAGCGATTTTGAGCGAAATCTTTCCGACGCCCATTTCCGCAACCGTTACGAGGCGTTCATTGTCGATATTCTCAATTCGATGCGAATAGATATGAACAAGGCGGGCAATTCTTCGTACACGCCAGACAACGTATATTCCATCTATCGCGGCGAGCTCGCCTACCAGATGGCGTTGCGTAAGTCGATGTACGAGTACATGAAAGAGTTCATCAAAGACGGCAACATAACCGCTTTCATCAGAGAAGGGTTGCCAATGATGCGCAACTTGCGCGACGGCGGAGTGCGCCGCGGCGTCAACATAAACGCCGAATAGCGTTGACACGCCGCCGCTTTTGATTCACTGCTTGGGACAATTTTTTATTCTCTATGAAAAAATTTTGTCTCATATTGGCGGGGGTATTTGCGTTTTCGGCGGCGTTTGCGTCGTCGTACAACGTAAAGGTTGAAACTTATGTCGGCGGCAGGCTGGAGGACAAATTCGCCTTCGTCGTAAAAAACGGCGAGGCTCAGGAAAAGGGCTACGACGGCAAGTATCTTGCAAAGCGCTTTCTTGCGAAGGGGTTCGTAAACCACAATGTCCAGCTTGAACAGCTGCGCAGCCGCGAGGCAGAGCTCGCCGAGGCGGAGGCTGAAAAACCGCTCTCGACGAAGGTCGAAGAGCTGCTCACTGCCGAGCGGGTAAACCTTTCAAACGCGGAAAAGCGCGCCGAGGCTTCCGCAGCCCAAAATGCGCTTTCCTCCGAGAAAATCGCCGCGCTTGAGCAAATCAAGGAGGCATTCGCCACGTCCGAACGCTCGGCGAAGAAGCTCTTTGAGGAGTTCGCCCAGAAGTATTCGCTTTCCTCTCAGGACAAAAAAGACGCAAAAAAACTCGCGCGTCTTTCGCGGGCCAAGTACAGCGACTATGAGGAATTCGACGTCGGCTCCTACTGCAAAATGCGCGTTGTAAAGGTGCTGGGCGCAACCCAAGTGCGTTTCGAGATTTCCTATGCGTATTCGCGCCTGCTTTCCTACAGTTATCACGACGGCCTCAACAGCGACAATTCGATTACAAAGTATCCCGTTTTCGAGATTTTCGAACGTCTGCACACGCCCGCAAAAATCACTTTGGGCAAGCCCTACTGCATTCAATTTACGCGTCCCAAAAGCGCCGATGAGGCAAAAACCATTCAGGACGCCCTTTCAAAAACAACCCTCTTTTCGGGCGGGGCTTCCGCCACGGGTTCGGATTCTCACGTCATTTCCGTGCCGACTCTCGCCCATGGCGAGCTTGACGCGAAGGGTTCTTTTGAAAAAATCCAGAACAAGTATTCCGCGCGTACCGGCGAGACTGTCCGCGCCGTTTTCACTGTAACTTTGGCAAAATAGCGCTTTGTTTTTGCCTGTTTTTTCCGATTATCCCCTCGGGGCTAAGCTCGGAAGTTCCGTTTTTTATATCGGGCTTTCGCACGCCCGAAATTCAGGAAAGGTATTGTTATGGAAAAGTACAAATGCAAGGTTTGCGGCTATGTTTACGATCCAGAGGTCGGCGACCCCGACGGCGGCATTGAAAAGGGGACATCGTTTGAGGATTTGTCCGAAGACTGGGTATGTCCGTTATGCGGTGTCGGCAAATCCGACTTTGAAAAAACGCGCGAGGACGCGTAATTTTTTTGTTTTGTTTTTATATTTTTCACCGAAAAATTTAT
>DAVZIV010000159.1:0-3994 GCA_052273125.1 Candidatus Merdousia sp.
TCGATATTCGGCGCGCCGCAGGAATCCGCGGAAAATTTTTCGGTTAAAAAACTCGCCGAGCGTTTCATCGAGGCAAAGCGCCGCGCAGCCTCGGGCGATTTCACCGCGCTGAGGGCGATAAAAACCGACCCCGCAAACACCGCCGCGGCCTTCGCCAAAACGCTCGAAAAAAGCGTGGTTTTCGACGGCGCGAAAACGCGGAATTTCAGGATTGTTTCGGAGGATTCGGGCGAAATTCTGGTAAAGGCGGACGGCAAATTTCCGTGTTCGGACTCCGCAGAAAGCGCAAAACTCGCCGAAAAAGTAGGAACAATTTTAAAGCGCCTAAACGCCGAATTTCCCGACGTGCGGATACGCTGGACGGGCGGCTATAGACTCAGCGCCGAAAACGCCGCAATCGCCGCAGGGGAATCTAAAAACGCGCTCATTGCAACGCTCGCGGCGATTTTTGCAATATGCGCGCTTTCGCTTGCAGATTTCAAGTCGGCGTTCGCGGCGGCTCTTCCGTCGGCGGCAGGCTCGGCGCTCGCGTTCGCGGCGGTAGCGCTCGTCTTCGGCGAAATATCGTCCATTTCCGTGGCGTTTGCGGGGCTTGCCGTGGGCGCAAGCGTGGACTACGCCGTGCACGCACTCTGGCAGGCGCAAAAGGGCGGCGTCTACACGCTTGAAGACGCGCAACGGACAGCGGAATACATCGCAAAGCCGATATTTGCGGCGGCGGGAACGTCGGCTGCGGCATTTGCAATTTTGGGAATCTGCGGCGCGGACGGCTTTGCGCAGACAGGGGTATTCGGCGTAGTCGGAATATTCGCGGCGGCGGCGGCAAGCGTCTATGTTTTGCCCGCGTATTTTGCGGGCGGCGCAGTCGGGCGCGCGCGCGTGAAAATTCTGCCGATTGCGTTCGCGGCGGCGGCGCAAAAAATTTCGGCTTCAAAGACGTGTTTTTGGGGCGCGGTTGCGCTGACGTTCGCGGCGGTTCCGGCGGCGCTCGAAACAGAGTTCGACGGCAACCTCGGCGCTTTCAACGCCCTGGGCGCGGAAGCAAAAGCCGACGACGCGGCAATGCGCAAAATCTGGCGCGGCGCTCTCTCGGTGAAGTCGGTATTTGCCGAAGCGGATTCGCCAGAAGAGCTGCTAAAGACTGCACGCGCGCTTTCCGAATTTTTGGACTCGCGCCCCGACGTTGCGCAATTCGGCGCACACAAGCTTCTTGTAGACGGCGACACCGCCGCCGAAAATCTACGCAAATGGAACGCTTTTGCAAAGGAAAGCCGCATTGCCGAAAACGCAAAACGCGCGGCAACGGCGGCGGGCTTGAACGCGGGCGCTATGGAAGCCGCCTTGCAAAAAGCGCTCGATGCCCCGCGGATTTCGGCGCAAAAAATCTTCGGCGAGCTCGCACCCGTATTCGACAAGTTCGCTAAGCAATGCGGCTCTAAATTCTGTCTCTCGGCAACCTTCACGCCAAAAGACGGCTTCGACGCCCGCAGATTTTCGGCGGAACTCTCCGCAGCGCTCCCCCGCGCCCACCTGATTGACCCCGACCTTCTCGGCGCGCAGATTTCGGAAATATCGCGCGGGTGGCTCGCCGAATTTGCGGCGGTGTCGCTGGCGGCGGTTGCCGCGTATTTGTGGGCGGCGTTTTCGGCGGCGGGTGCGGCGGCGGTCTTGCTATCGGTGTCGGCGGGTCTCGTATGGGGATTTGCGGCGATAGCCCTGCTTGGGATATCAATAAATCCCATAAGCTGCGTTTTTGTGATATTCGCGGTCTGCCTTGCTCAGGACTACGCCGTCTTCATATTCAACGCGCTCAAAAACGGCGGAAACCTCGGCGGCGCGTTCGAGCCTATGTCGGTCGCCGCAGCCACAACGATAGCCGCCTTTGCAATACTTGCGCTCTGCCGCCACCCCGCGTTTTCGGCGCTCGGGGCAACCGCTGCAATTTCCATAACGGCAATTTTGCTTTCGAGCCTGTGCCTGACGCGGCGCATTTCAAACCTGCTTTTGCGGAGAAAAAAAAATGGCAAATAAGCTTCAGTGGAACGGGAAATCCTACGGCGGAAAGTTCGGCAACGCCTGCTTTATGTTCCTGCTGCACTGCGGAACGCTGCCCGCGTACGTTCTGCTGGCGGGCGTCGCCGCGTTTTTTATGCTCTTTAGGCGCAAACAGTGCGCGGAAAGCTCGGTATATCTGTCGAAAATTTTCGGGAGGAAAATCCGCGCGGTTTCCCCCGAATGCTACGCGCATTTGTTCTCGTTCGGGCGCTCCATAATAGACAAAACCGCCTATTTCTCGGGTGCGGACATCAAGACGCAGGATTTGTGCCGAAAGCCGATAGAGGCGGCTCTCGAACGCGGCAGGGGATGTGTGGTGGTTGTTTCGCACATCGGCGGCTGGGCGATTTCGGGCGGCGAGCTTGCAAAATACCCGTACCCGACGGGCGTCATCGGCGTTTCAAACGAGCACGCCGACATAGAAAAAATGCTCTCGCGCAGCCTCAAGCGCAGACCGCCGCAGATGATAGCAAAGGCAACCGACCCGTTCGCGTTCGTGGCGGCGCTTTCGCTTCTGCGCAAAAACGGCATTGTGGCGGTGCATTCGGACAGGTACGTTGCGGGCAAAGCAGCCGAAGTCGAATTTCTTGGAGAAAAGGTGCGCATACCCGTTTCGGCATACGCGCTTGCGGAAAAATCGGACGCGGCGCTGGCTGTGGTTTTCTGCACGCGGGAAAAATCGGGCGCCTACAAAATGTTTTCGACAAGAATCTTCGCGCCGTCGAAAGCCGAC
Organism: Candidatus Merdousia sp.; assembly: GCA_052273125.1. Lineage (GTDB taxonomy): Bacteria > Verrucomicrobiota > Verrucomicrobiia > Opitutales > Intestinicryptomonadaceae > Merdousia. The sequence goes on from DAVZIV010000159.1 coordinate 2,789, forward strand.
GCTCCCCGTTCGACGCCCGCGCCAAGCTCTTCGCCGAAAACTACGCGCGCGACATCGAAGGCGTGCTCGCCGACCACCCGTACCAGTGGTACAATTTCTATCCGTTTTGGCGGCAGTGAATTTTCTTGCCTAAAACGGCGAGCTCTTTAGGCTGTTGCGTATAATGAACAGAAGCCAATTAGTATCGCAACTAAAGAAGAACATAATAGCGGCGCTCAACCTGCCCGACATCGGCGAAAACGACATTGCCGACGATACCCCGCTCTTCGATCCCGACGGCTTGGGACTTGATTCGGTGGACGCCCTTGAGCTTGTAGTAATGATTGAGCGCGACTACGGAATCGCGGTTGGCGACAAGGACGAGGCAAAGACGATTTTCACCTCGGTAAACGCCCTCGCCGACTACATCGAACAACGCAAAGACAAGTAGCCGATGCGAAACGCCGTCTGCGCTCTATCACACGGAATTTGCGCCTGTTGCGGTTCGGGCGCGGAGAGGGCGTTCGACTACGCGTCGGGAAAGCTCCCCGACGCCTTTTCAAAAAACGCGCTCTTTGAAAGCCCGCGCCACGGCGACAAGCTTTTCGGCATTGCGCCGCTGGGCGAAACGCGCGCGGGATTTTCGCGCTGCAAGGCAATGCTCTTCGACGCCGCAAAAGAGGCGCTCTCGAAAATCGACATTTCAAAGGCGGGCGCGGCGAAAATCTCCGTATTTTTCGGAACGAGCATCGGCGGAATTTTCGAGGCGGAAAATATGCTTGCGCGCAATATTGCCGACCCCGACCGCGCCGACTGGCGCGAGCTTTCGCAATACGAATGCTCCACGCTCGCCGACGCGCTTGCAAAACACTTCGGCTTCGGCGGCGAGCGCGCAACGTACTCGACCGCCTGCTCGAGCTCTTCTCTGGCGCTTGCCGACGCCTGCAACGCCATCGCCCAAAACGACTGCGACATTGCCGTAGTCTGCGGCGCCGACGCGCTCTCGCGCATAACCGTAAACGGCTTCGGCTCACTGCTGCTGCTTTCGCACTCGCGCGCAAAGCCATTCGACGCCGGCCGCGACGGCATAAATCTCGGCGAAGCCGCCGCAGTGCTCGTGCTTGCAAGCCAAAAGACAGCCCGAAAGGCGGGCTTTTCCCCGATGGCGTACATAGGCGGATGGGCGTGTACAGCCGACGCCTACCACGCCACAGCCCCCCGCCCCGA
>DAVZIV010000160.1:0-3961 GCA_052273125.1 Candidatus Merdousia sp.
CGGCGTCGGATTTAACGGCGGAAACCACGCGCGGCAATTTTATGTTTCTTGCAACGACCGCAGGGGCGGACTGGTAGAGTTTTCGCCCCCAAGCCTCCCTCCACCAAGTTTGACCGTCACTGAATGTCCAGCTGTCTTCAAGGCGCTTTTCGGAAACCCGCGTTTTGGAATTCTTTGCGGAAAACGCGGGAGCTATGCGCTGCCATCTTACGGCGCGAACAACCTCGGCACACTTTTTGTCCAAGCGCAAAATGTGCGGCGTCGGGAAATTCCAGCGGTTCGAGCGCATAATTCCGTATGCGCAACCCAATCCCGCACCGAGGTAGACGTCGTCTTCGATATTCAAAAGACCGTCCGAACCGATTTTCTCCGCCGCAGCCAAGTAGTAGCAAATTCTGTCGAGAGTGGAGACCGTAGTAAAGGGCGCGATGGTGTCGTAGACGCGCGTGTAGTCGCTAAATTTCAGAAGACCGCCGATTCTCCCGAGCGTGTCGGCGTCGGTGTCGGCAAAGCGCCCGCTCCCGACGAAACGGTTGTTGCGTTTGTCGAACGAAAGCGAATTTACGGGATAGCGCGGAATGCTGTGCTCAATCAAAAGCTCGGGATAAAGCTCGCGCCCCAAATCCGTGAGCATTTTTCTGAAGTCAACGTCGAGACAGCGATACCCCCAGTCAACCTTCCAATACTTTACGCCCGCCTCTTTCGACCACAACACGCGCGTTTTCCAGTAGCTGCGAACCTGCTCGCGCGTCAATTTTTCGCCGGGGAACGAGCGCGCGCACTGGGCGGCAATCCAAAGCCCCGCGCCCTTCCAGCCGCGCGACTTTACTTCGTCGTTGAGTTTTTTAAGCCTCTGTGCGGGATTCGCATCAGCAAATGACGGGAATTTCTTGCCGTCGAGAACCACCGAACCGAAGAGGTAAATTTCGCTTTTTCTGTCGATAAACGGCTTTACGTCCCAGCCGTCGTCGAAGAGGAAGAACATATCGCCGCGTATTTGCGGCCAGTCGTCAATCCAGCCGCCGTCGGAAAAGACCGTTTTTTCGTTTATGTTTTCGCGCGCAAGCGAAGCGCCTTGGTCGCCGGCAAACATTATTTTGTCGTCGCCGCCGTCCACGGATTTCTTTGCGGATAGCGAACGGTTCTGCGTCGCCCAAGTGCACCACGCCGTAGGCGATATTCCCGATTCCGCCGGCACGAGCGATTCGCGCGTCGAGGCGGAATCCGCCCGAGTCAAACCGCCCGAGCAGCCGCAAAGCGCCGCCGAAACGGCAATATTAAACAATATTTTTTTTCAATCTATTTTTGGCAATCATCATATATAATTATTGTTGAAATTAGTTTTATTTGCGCGCGGCAAACACCGCAAAACCGAGATATTCATAGCGGATTTGAACGCTTTTAAAGCCCGCGTCGCAAAGCCGTTTTTTTTTTCGCTCAGCGACTGTTGCATGCTTGTCGAGAGCAAGGCGTCTGCGGGCGGCGGCAGACCGAACGCAGAAAGCGCCGCGCCGTAGAAATCGTCGAAGCGCGGAATAATAAAGCGCCGCTGAAAATCGTACACGGCGGATATTTTTGAGAACCGCCCGCGAACCGAATTTCCTACCGCAATCCATAATATAAAATGTAGAGTATTAAATTTTGGCAAAATGTAATAAAAATTATTCCCCGTAGCAGGCTGTGTTTTTCTTGTCTTCGCTGACAGAAACGCGCACGACCCACGCGCGTCCAGCGGTGTTCTCGCGCACGAGGGCGTCGAATATTCCGAAGAAATGGCGCGCCAACCCCTCGCACGAGCACTCCCGAACAAAGCGCGCGTTCCACGCCTCGGGCGCGGCGGCTATCAGGCGCTCGGCAAGCGGGTCGGACTTTGAAAAAACGCAGGCGTGGTCGAGATTTTCGTCAATCCATTTTTTTATGAATTTCACCTTGCCGAAATCCACTACAAAGCCGTTTTCGTCGGTCTTTTCGCACGCGAAAGTTACGGAGATGTCCCAGTTGTGCCCGTGGATATAGGCGCAGTGCCCGTCGTGGAGATACTGGCGGTGGGCAAAGGGAATGTCGAAATACGTCTTCGTGCAGGTTAGCATTGGGAAATCCTTTCCAAGAACATTTTGTAATAATTTCTGGCTTTTTCTATTGTGGCTACCGAGAAGCTTTCGTCGGGCGCGTGCAGGTTGTCTTCGGGGTTGAAAAGCCCCAGCATTATGCTGTCGAGCCCCGTGTACTTTTTTATGTCGGCTATCAGCGGAATGCTCGCGCCCTCGCGCAAAAACAGCGGCCTGCAGCCGAAGCATTTTTCGGTGCATTCCTCCACGGCGGCAAACGCCTTTGCAAGCTTGCGCGAGCGCGCGTCCTCGCCGAAGGAGTGCGGATTTACAAAGTATCCGTCGCCGGCAGAATCGTACTCGAGAAACTCCACTTCCACCTGCTCGGGCGTGCGCGCGCGAATCGCCGCCTTTACAAACTCCAAAATTTTGCGCGTATCCTGCGGCGGAACAGTGCGTATGCACGATTTGAAAAAGCACTCCGCGGGAATGACCGACTTTGAGCCATCGCCCTGATAGCCGCCGCCGATGCCCGTAAATTCGAGCGTCGGCAGCACCTTGCCCGCAAGAATCGGGTCGGTATCGCCCTGACGGTAAAGCCCGCGCACGCCCAAAAATTCGCGGACGTTCTCGGCGGTAAACGACGAGCGTGCTATTTCGTTTTTCTCCCATTCGGCAATCGGTTCAATGCCGTCGTAGAAGTGCTCCACGTTTACAAAGCCGTCGGAATTGTGCAGCGACGCCATCACCTCCGCCATCGCCTGAACGGGATTGTAAATCATTCCGCCGAACATTCCCGAATGGACATCGCTCTTGGCACCCCTGAAGACGGCGTCGAAAGAGACCGTGCCGCGCAACCCGACGGTTACGACTATACGCTCGGGCGACGGACTGGAAGTGTCGCTTAGTATTATAAAATCGTAGGAGGAAATCAAATCTGGGTGTTTTTTAATAAATTCCGACATACTCGGGCTGCCGATTTCCTCCTCGCCCTCGACCATTATGCCTATGTCTATCGGCGCATCGGGATGCTGCTGCAAAAAGTCGGCTATGCCCGCAAGCAGGCAGGTAAACGGCCCTTTGTTGTCGGCAGTTCCCCTGCCCAATACGCGACCGTTGCGAACCTCGGGCTCGAACGGCTTCCAGTGCCACTTTTCAAGCGGCTCAGGCGGTTGGACATCGTAATGCCCGTAGCAGAGAACGCGCGCTTTGGGCTTCCCCGACGGGCAGTCGCGCCGCGCGAAAACTATGGGGTGCAGCGGCGTTTTTTCAATCGTGCTGGCAAAGCCCAAGCGTTCAAATTCCTCGGAGAGCACGCCGGCGCACCGCGCCACGTCTGCGGCGTGTTCTGAAACGGCAGACACGCTCGGTATTCTGACAAGTTTTTTTATAAAATCTACGGCGTCGAATTTCATAGTATGACCTTTTCGTAAGCCATCAGGAAAACCGCCGCCTGCGACAGCGCAAACGCCGCCGAAAACCAAATGCTTCCGCGCGCCGATTTTCCGAAGACGCACTTGATTGCGACAATACACGCCGCAAAACAAGCGTACACTACAATCTCGCGCGCCCAGCTCGAAATGTCGAGCAAAATCGGGAACACCCACACCAGAGCCGAAGCCATCAGCGCGAACGCGTACGAGCGCTCGAACGCCCCCGACTTTTCAAAAAACAGCGAAACTGCAAACAATGCGCTCCCGCTCAGCATTGCCGCCACAAACGCACATGCCAAGTGTCCGCACAATTGTATTGATGAATAAAACGGTATCATTTTTTTCTTTTGGCGCGGCGATGCGCGTAGCGCAAATCGCCGCTTTGTCAGTGAGTGAAGTTTTTATCTTTTGGCGCGGGGGATTTCGCGTCCGCAAAATAATTCCCCCGCTTTGACAGTGAATATCACAAAGCTTTCAAAT
>DAVZIV010000161.1:0-3924 GCA_052273125.1 Candidatus Merdousia sp.
GAGCACGAGCACCGCCGCCCCCTGCGCGTGCATCGAATTGTAGCCGAAAGTCGTCTTCAATTCCAAATCGTCGAGCGACGAATCGCGCAGGACTTCGCGCACAAGCCGCGCCGCGCCGTCGGAATCGCCGCGCTCAAGATACAGGCGGCACGCCTTTTCCAAAATCTGCACCATCGTTTTTCTGAAGAGTCGCTCGCCCTTGCGTTTTGCCTTTTCGAGATTTTCCGACGGATTCGGCGAACGCGCCGCGTCCACAAAAAGCCTGTACTTGCGCCACACGTTGTTCTTTGCAACCAGCGAGCGCGGATACTCGGGCATCGCGGCTCTGTTGGCTACAATGTATTCGGTATCCATCGCGGAAATGTCGTAGGCGTTCGGCAGCGCCTTTTCAAAGAAACCGACACACTCGGCGGGCAGTTCGGCGGCGAGAAATTCCGCACACACCGTTTCCGCATAGGCTTTCAGGCGCGCCTGCGGAAGCGCTCTTGCGCTTTTGAAAAGCTTTGCGCCGAAGGCGTCGGCACGCGGCGAAGACTTCTTTTTTAGCGCAGTATAAAGATAGAGATTTTTGAAAAAATCCTCCGAGGCGTCGCCCGAATCGAAGTCCATTGAAAATTTCCCCGAGCGCAGAAGTTTCGATGCGTAAACGTACGCCCGCCCCATCGGCTCGTAAAACGACCCCTTAATCGAATCGGCAAAGCGCGCGGCGGAGGCGAAATCGCGGGCGTCGGCGGCGCGCCGCAGCATCAAAAAATCCAGATACGCAACGGACTGCCGCAACTCGAGATTTTTCCGCAACCGCTCGACGAGGGCTTCGTCTGCGTCGGAAAATTTTGCGACAGCCTCCACCGCCGCCTTTTCGCAGTCGGCACTCGGAGCGAAAAGAAGCCTGCCGCCGACGTAAAAAACCGCAACGCAGAGCGAGAGTACAAGAAGAAAAATCGCGGCGCTGCAAAATGCGTCGCCACCCCCGCGGCGCACCGATTCTCGGGCGGGCGTTCCGTCCGTCTTCGACTTGCCGAATTCGGCTGGCTTTGTTCGTAATAATGAACACATTTTGCGGTCAATTCCTGCCTTCAAGAAAGCCGCCGCGCCCCGCAGATGTCAAGTTTAAATTGGCATCCCGCGCGCCCGAGACGCACGGCGCAACGCAGCCCAAACCGCCGAACGCGCCCCGCCCTCCCCCGCGCCTCCAATTTTTTACTTGAACGCGGCGGCGGCGTTTTTTAGTTTTTCGGGAAAATGACGGAAGACGCCGCAACGCACGGAGACGGCAAAAACGCACACTAAGGATTGTTAAAATGAATGAATTGACAAAAGAGGAACTCTGCAACGTTCAGGTCGAAGTTATGGAAAAATTCGCCGCATTCTGCAGGGAAAACGGGCTGCACTACTCGCTTGCGGCGGGAACGCTCATCGGCGCCGCAAGACACCGCGGCTTCATTCCGTGGGACGACGACGTAGACATTTACATGGGCAGAGCCGACTACCAAAAAGCCCTGCAGCTGCTTGCAAAGTCGCCATCGCCCGAGTTTAAAACCTGCACATACGCGACGCTCGAAAACTACCCATACCCCTTCGCTAAAATATCAGACACCCGCACAAAACTTGTCGAAAACGGCTACTCGTACGACATCGGCGTGTACATAGACCTCTTTCCAATCGACGCCGTCCCCGACGGCCGTTTCGGCGCACTGAAGACAAAGTTTTTCTTCGCTTTGGCAAGGCTTGCCAGACTTGCAGGCAATCTGAAATCGGGCGCGTACTATCGGGCGCGTTCCGAAAAGAGCTTCGTAAAATTTCTGCTGTTTAGGTCGTTTCTCTTCGTCTGCCCGCGCAATCTGATATTCGCCGCGTTCGACAAATTCGCCGCCGCCCAGTGGAGCAACCCCACAAAAAAGGCGTGCGACGTTCTCTGGGGCAACGGAATTGCCGGCGCGTTCGATAGGCGCGGAATGGAATCTTTCGTCAAGCTCGATTTCGAGGGGCGAAAATTCGACGCAATGTCCGCCTACAAGGAATACCTCGAAAACACCTACGGCGACTATATGACCCCTCCGCCCCCGCAGGCGCGCGCCTCCGTCCACGATTTCAAAGCCTATTGGAGGTAAAATGAAAGTAGCTATACTCACCTACCACTCCTCGCGCAACTACGGCGCAAACCTTCAGGCATATTCGACCTACTGCCGCCTGCGCAGGGACGGCTTTGAGCCCGTCGTGATTGACTGGAATTACTTTAAAACGCAGGCGCACGACGCAAAAACGAACATTCACAGGCGTTTTGTCGAAGAGCACATGAACCTGAGCAGACAGTGCACCACTCCGCGCGAAATGGCGGCGGAGCTCGCGCGTCTGGGCGCGAAAAACATTGTCATGGGAAGCGATGCACTTTTAAACGTGACTCCATTTTTGAAATGGGTCGGACTGTCGAAACGAACGCTTTTGAGATTTTCAAAACCTTCAATCGCCAACATTTTCCCGAACGCATTTTGGGGAGACTTCGCCGACTTTATGCCCTGCGACATAACGATGCAGATGATGTCGGTTTCGTCGCAAAACGCCGACTTCAGAAAATTCTTCCCCTCCACGAAAAGGCGAATGGGCGAACGGCTCTCGAAATTCGCCTACATCGGCGTCAGGGACGAATGGACGCGCGATATGGTCGCCGCCGTATCGGGAAACAAAATCACGCCGCCGATAACTCCAGACCCCGTGTTTGCCTTCGAGGACAACGCAGAGGAGATCCCCGCAGCCGAAGACGTGCTTGCCAAATATTCGCTCGAAAAAAAATCATACGTGCTGATGGGGTTTAGGGACAGAGTTTCACCCGACGCCAAATGGACGGAAAAATTTTCGGCAATAGTTTCGGCAAACGGACTCAAAACAGTGGCGCTGCCCATGCCCGCAAAAACGGACACGCTCGACTACATCTTCAAAAATCCGCCTACGCCGCTGGAATGGTATGTTTTGATAAAAAATGCCCATTCATACGTCGGCAATAATATGCACCCGATTGTGATTTCCATACACAACAGCGTTCCGTTTTTCGTGTTCGACCAGTACGGAATCAGAAAACTCGTCGGCAAAACGGAGGATTCCACAAGCAAAACATACAACCTGCTCGCGCGCGCGGGATTGCTCGAGTTCAGAACAAAGGCAGTCCCCCACGATATGACAATTCCATCGCCCGAAAGCGTCTGGCAAAAGCTGGAAAGTTTCGACATTTCAAAGAGCAATTCAGCAGCCGAAGAAAAACGCCGCGATTACTTTGAAATGATGAAAAATATAGAATCAAACTTCATCAGCTGACAACCCATCTCCCCCACCCCCGCAAGAAAGAAAAAGACATTCCCCCAAACTGCCTAAATACCTACGACGACATACCGACAATGTGAGTATGCCGCTCCCGCCGACATAAATTCTCTATAGAGGTATCGTTCAAACCACTCCACACAAGAGACAAGACAACCAACCGCCAAACCAATCGTGCCCACAATAGAGCACGACTCTTATAGAGTACATCGCGCCCGATGCGTTCGACGTTTCAATTCACGCGCCCGCGTGGGGCGCGACGACGGAGTGGAAGCTCGACGAGGTTTTTCTTACGTTTCAATTCACGCGCCCGCGTGGGGCGCGACGCCAACAAATAACAGCCAAGTGCGAAGCCACGCTGTTTCAATTCACGCGCCCGCGTGGGGCGCGACTTGATGCATTTTCAACAATGAGTTCATTTGCGTGTTTCAATTCACGCGCCCGCGTGGGGCGCGACCGCGCAGTTGATAGCGGACGGCGTCAAGCCCTCTGTTTCAATTCACGCGCCCGCGTGGGGCGCGACCGCCCCAACAGGTTCAACAATTTAAGGTAGCGTGGTTTCAATTCACGCGCCCGCGTGGGGCGCGACGACGACATCAAAGACATCAACAA
>DAVZIV010000162.1:0-3921 GCA_052273125.1 Candidatus Merdousia sp.
CACGCTGAAGGCGCTTTCTGCGGCGTTCGACTTCGCCGACAAAAAAGCGTGCGTGATAAGCGTCTGCTGCTACAAGGCACATGCGGGGGGAATGGATGAGTTCGCGCGCGTTCGGGAATTTCTTGCAACCCGCGCGCCCGATTGCCTGAGTTTTACCGACGCGGCAAACCCGCTTTCGCCCGAACTGTTCGCGGTGCTCTTCGGCGCGGCAAAAAATGTGAAAAAAAGTGTTTAAAATTTTTCGGCGTTGTTCCAGTATACAACGCCATGCAAAAACTTTTAAAACTGATGATGGACGGCGAGGCGCTATCCACGGAGCAGATGGGAAAAGTTCTCGGTCTCTCCAAGGAGGAGCTTGACGCCCAGTTGAAGCAGCTTACCGACGCGGGCATTCTTTTGGGCTGGCGTCCGGTGATAAACGCCGATGTGGAGCGCTCCAAAGTGCACGCGGCAATAGAGCTGCGCATAGCCCCCGAACGCGAGGGCGGCTACGACAAGCTCGCCCAGCGCGTGAGCAAGTTTGACGAAGTCGACTCATGCTTCCTCATGAGCGGCGCGTACGACCTGCTTCTTTTCGTAAAGGCGGATTCCCTGCGCGATGTCGCAAGCTTCGTCTACGAAAAACTCGCAACAATCAAGGGCGTAAATTCCACTGCAACACACTTCTTTCTAAAGACATACAAGACGCAGGGCTACCTAATCAACCGCGAAATACCATCCGACGACCGCCTCATATACTCGCCATAGAAAGGGCTCCGAAGAATGTATATTGATATTTTGTAATAATTTGTAATTATGGATAATCCAAAAAGATTTGTAGCCGGACATGTGTCGGTTCTGCCGAAATCGGGCATAAGGGAGTTTTTTGCAATAGCCGCCACCATGTCCGACGCCATATCGCTGGGCATAGGCGAACCCGACTTCGTCACGCCTTGGCACATCAGGGAGGCTGCGATTTTCGCCCTCGAAAACGGCAAGACTTCGTACACCGACAACCTCGGTCTGCGCGGATTGAGAAACGACATTGCCGAATATCTGGCGAAAAACTATTCGCTTTCGTACGACCCGTCGTGCGAAATACTCGTTGGCGTGGGCGTTTCGGAGGTGCTCGACTGCGTGCTTAGGGCGATAATCAACCCCGACGACAAAATAATGTACCACGAGCCCTGCTTTGTGTCCTACGCGCCGAGCATCAGGCTTTCGCACGGCGTGCCCGTGCCCGTGAAAACGCGCCCCGAAGACGGTTTTGCGTTCAACATAGACGAAGTTAAAAAGGCGTGGCAGCCGGGCTGCAAGGCAATTTTGCTGAACTTTCCCACCAACCCCACCGGCGGCGTGGCGGAGCGTCCGCAGCTCGAAGAGCTGGCGAAGTTCGCAAAGGAAAAGGATATGCTTGTCATCAGCGACGAAATTTATTCGGAGCTCACCTACGAGGGCGACCACGTTTCCATTGCCTCTCTCGACGGAATGAAGGATCGCTGCGTCTTCCTGCACGGCTTCTCCAAGGCGTTCGCAATGACCGGCTTTAGAATAGGCTATGCGTGTGCGCCCAAGGAAATAATAGAGGGAGCCATGAAGGCGCACCAGTACGCCATTATGTGCGCCCCGATAGTCTCGCAGGAGGCTGCGCGCGAGGCGCTGCGCAACGGAAGAAAATCGATGATGCACATGCGCGACCAGTACCAGAGCCGCCGCGATTTCATCGTGGGCAAATTCAACGAAATGGGAATGGACTGCCACCTGCCAAAAGGCACGTTCTACGCGTTCCCGTCGGTTCGCCGCTTCGGAATGTCGTCGATGGATTTTGCAAAATACATTTTGAACGAGGCAAAGGTTGCCGTAGTTCCCGGTTCGGCGTTCGGCGAAGACGGCGAGGGATTTGTCCGAGCAAGTTTTTCCACAAGCTACAACAACCTTGTGGAGGCGGCGGAGAGAATGAAAATTGCAATAGACAAACTCGATGTCCGATAGCGTATCAAAAAGCATTGCCCTTGTGGGGCGCCCGAACGTCGGCAAGAGCCGCCTGTTCAACAGGCTGGTCGGACGCCGCGTCTCCATCGTGCACGACAAACCCGGCGTTACCCGCGACATCGTGGTTGAAAAGCTTTCCGACAGCCTTGTGCTTATGGATACCGGCGGCTTGGGCGCTACGGAGCAGATGACCGAAAAAGTCATTGCCGAGGCTACCGACGAACAGGTGAATTTTGCCGTGGGCACTGCCGACACCATTATTTTTGTGGTGGATTTGCAGGCGGGACTTGCGCCTCAAGACTACGACATTGCCGCGTATCTGCGCTCTTCGGGCAAAGACGTGGTTCTCGCCGTCAACAAGGTCGATTTGCCGCAGCACAGCGCCTCGGCGGCGGAATTCTACGCGCTGGGTTTTGCGCGCGTCTTTGAGGTTTCCGCCGAGCACGGCTACGGCGTTGACGACTTGCGCGCCTACATAGAGGGCAAATACGGCAAGCTCGGCGAATTTTCCGAAGAGGACGCCCGCGTGAAAATCTGCGTCGCGGGGCGCCCGAACGTCGGCAAAAGCTCGATTTTAAACAGGCTGCTTGGCGAAAAGCGCCTGATTGTAAGCGACGTTGCCGGCACTACGCGCGACAGCGTCAAGTGCGACATAGACGTACCCGACCGCGATGGCGAAGTGATGAAATTCAGAATGTACGACACCGCCGGACTGCGCCTAAAGCGCAAGACGAATACGTCGCTTGACTTCCTTTCGTCGCTGCGTACGCGCAAGGTCATAACCGCGTGCGACGTAGTCTTTCTGGTCATCGACGCAATGGAGGGCGTGTCGGAGCTCGACAAGCGCCTTGCGGGCGAAATAGCCGAGGCGGGCGCGTCGATAATCATAGTCGTCAACAAGTGGGACTACGCCGCGGAGACGTTCTCAAAAACCACGATTGGCGGCTACAAGAACCTCGCCGAATTCGGCAAGGCGTTCGAGGCGGCGGTGCGCGCGGCGCTTCCGTTCGTGGGAGATTCGCGCATATATTTTGTTTCGGCAAAAGAGGGGCGCGGCGTGGACAAACTTCCCGAGGCGGCGTTCAGGCTTTTTGAAAAAATGAATTCGAGCGTTCCCACGGGAAAGCTCAATTCCACAATCCAGAAACTCACGCAGGCAAATCCGCCGCGCTACGTCGGCGGCAAGCGCTTCAAGGTCTACTACAGCGTGAAGATTTCGTCGCGCCCGTACACGGTGCGCCTCTACTGCAACAGGGCGGAATCGCTCACGCGCGAATACCGCCGCTATCTTGTCAACGGTCTGCGCGCGGCGTTCAAGCTCGGTGGCGTGGCGATAAACCTGGAAGTCGTCGGCAAGACGCCGCAGACCGCTCGGGAGAGACTGGCGAAGAAATGAAGATAGCGTTTTTTTCCTCCGACCCCATCGCGGTTGAGTCGATTGAATGCGTGCGCGCCGAGCACGAGCTTGTCTGCGTTGTGAGCAATCCCGACAAGCCCAAGGGCAGGGGAAAAAAACTCTCGCCAAACGATGTTGCGCAGTGGGCGCTTGACAATTCCGTTGAGTTGTTGCGTCCGCGGGGAAAGCCCTCCGACGACGACGTGCAACGGTTGCGCAATCTCGGCGCGGAGCTGCTTGTTGTCATGGCGTACGGCTGCATATTAAAAGACAATATTTTGCACTACGGTAAATATCCGTGCATCAACCTGCACGCCTCGCTTCTGCCGCAGCTGCGCGGGGCGTCGCCGATTGAAACGGCGATAGCTTTGGGAATGGAGAAGACAGGCGTTTCGCTAATGCGCGTAGAACCCGCGATGGACAGCGGCGCGGTTGCAGATACAATGGAAGTTTCCATTTCGGGCGACGACACTTCCGCAACGCTTCGCGCAAAAATATCGCGCGCCGCCGCCGAGGTTTTGCGCCACAACCTTCCCAAGCTCGGGCGAGGCGAA